>JAEEOD010000283.1 GCA_016284115.1 Bacteroidaceae bacterium | reverse complement strand
AAAACGGAATAAGTGGAAAAATTTATATTTTGATGCCAAGAAAGAAATAAGCTGATTATACAAAAATGCGTTACGCAAATTTGTATAATTGCAGAATTAGTTGTAAATTATGCAACATAAGTAATAAATAACAGCTGGAAATATGAAGAATCCATTCCTTACATACGGATATATACGAACAATTATATCAGCTGTTAGAACTCACTCCTATAGAATTCTTTCGTGAACAGCATCAAACCCATCAATTGGGAAGTGAAGGGTTGTATTTAACAAACTTTTAACATTTCGACGTGCAAGGTTTCTGAGTTTTGGCATTTAAGGGATGGAAAAGATATGTTGTTTACTGCCCCGCTGCCTCAGATTTCCAAACAAATAGCATCAATAGTTAATAATTACACCCAGGAGAAATGAGGCAGTGGGGTGGTGGAGCGATTTATAATGATTTTTTCCAGACCAAATCTATAAAAAGTTTTATCTTTAAACAAGATAGGCCGCGTTTCGGAAATAAAAATGAATAAATTCATTTTGTATTTCGCTCAACTTGCACTATCTTTGCAGCCAAAATTAAAAGATTTATCAGATATGGCTTTACAATGCGGAATCGTGGGATTGCCTAATGTGGGCAAATCAACCCTTTTCAACTGCCTCTCAAGCTCTAAGGCTCAGGCAGCTAACTTTCCTTTCTGTACCATCGAACCTAATGTGGGAATGATTACAGTTCCTGATGAGCGATTGGGCAAGCTGGCTGAAATCGTTCACCCTGGTCGCATTGTTCCTGCTACAGTAGAAATAGTTGACATCGCAGGTTTGGTGAAAGGTGCCAGTAAGGGTGAAGGATTGGGTAACAAATTCTTAGGCAATATCCGTGAGACAGATGCCATCATCCATGTGCTTCGCTGTTTCGAAGATGGCAATATCACCCATGTGGAAGGTCCCATTAACCCCGTTCGCGATAAGGAAATTATTGATACTGAATTGCAGTTGAAGGACTTAGAGACTGTTGAAACTCGCATCCCTAAGGTGGAGAAGTTGGCTAAAGTAGGTGGCGACAAAGAGGCAAAAGCACTTTACAATGTACTAATCAAATATAAAGAAGTGCTCAGCCAGGGTAAATCAGCTCGCACTGTCCAGCTTGAAGATAAGGATGAACAAGCAGCTGCCCGTAACCTCTTCCTGTTGACAGCAAAACCTGTGTTGTATGTATGTAATGTAGATGAAGCAAGTGTGCTGAACGGCAACCAGTATGTTGAACAGGTTCGTGAAGCTGTAAAAGACGAAGATGCTGAAATACTGGTAATTGCAGCCAGAACAGAAGCTGACATTGCCGAGTTGGAAACCTATGAGGACAAGATGATGTTTTTGGAAGAACTCGGTTTGAAGGAATCTGGCGTTAACAGACTGATCAAGAGTGCTTTCAAACTGCTGAACCTGGAGACCTTCATCACTGCCGGCGAAATGGAAGTAAAGGCCTGGACCTATCACAAAGGCTGGAAGGCTCCACAATGTGCTGGCGTCATTCATACCGACTTTGAAAAGGGTTTCATCCGTGCTGAGGTCATCAAGTATGACGACTATATCAAGTATGGCAGCGAAGCAGCTGTGCGTGAGGCTGGTAAACTGAATATTGAAGGTAAAGATTATATAGTACAAGATGGCGACATCATGCACTTCAGATTTAATGTATAAGACACTATGTTACCACTAAGCATCAATTGGAATCCAGACCCAGTGCTGTTTAGCATTGGATCGATAAACATCAGATATTACGGCTTGTTCTGGGTCATCGGCATCGCTTGCTCCTACATGATAGTAAAGCGTGAATATAAAGATAAAGGTTGGGGTGATGAGCTCCTCGATCCTTTGTTTTTCTATTGCTTCTTTGGCATTTTGTTGGGGGCTCGTTTAGGGCATTGCTTGTTCTACGAACCAGGTTACTATTTGCATCACATTACAGAAATGTTTTTGCCTATCAAGTATTTACCTGATGGCAATTGGAAATACATTGGCTATCAAGGCTTAGCCAGTCATGGAGGCATCTTGGGCCTAGTCATTTCTACCCTACTCTATTGCAAACGATACAAAATTCACTTTATTGATATAGCTGATATCCTGACGGTTTCAGCTTTCATCTGTGGTTTTTGGATTCGTATGGCCAACCTGATGAACTCTGAGATTATTGGCAAGGTAACTGATGTGCCTTGGGCGTTCGTATTTGAAAGACTGAGCAATGACCCCAGCATAGCCGACCCTTTAGCTCCTCGCCATCCAGCACAGTTGTATGAGGCCATTGCCTATCTTACACTTGCGTTTATAGTATTTCTCATTTATCGCAAGCATCAACTCAATATGAAACGAGGTTTCTACTTTGGATTCGGATGTGCCTCTGTATTCATCTTCAGATTCTTCATTGAATTCATCAAGGAAGATCAAGTAGCATTTGAGCAAGGTATGACATTGAATATGGGACAGTTACTGAGCATTCCATACATTCTGGTGGGCTTGTGGCTGATGTTTATTTATGACAGAAAGAAAACTTCACCGAAATGAAAAAAATATTCTTATTATCATTAGTGGCTTGTTTGACAGCATGTAACGGTCAACAAGATTTGCAACCAGAAGATTGGGCTTGGTTGGATTTCCAACGCCCAAAGGGAATCAATCCTATTATCTCTCCAAATAAGGACATCAATTTCTTCTGTCCAATGACGGGCGACTCTATCGCTTGGCAAGAAGGCGATACCTTCAACCCTGCTGCTACCACTAAAGATGGAAAAATAGTGGTAATGTTCCGTTCTGAAGACGCCACCCACATGGGCATTGGTTCACGAACATCTCGCATTGGTTATGCAGAATCAACTGACGGAATGCATTTTGACATTCAAAAAACACCTGTTGTTTATCCTGCAGACGACGCCCAAAAAGTTAACGAATGGCCAGGAGGTTGCGAAGATCCTCGAGTAGCAAAGACAGAAGACGGTCTTTATGTAATGTTCTATACACAATGGAATAGGGATGTGGCTCGTTTGGCTGTAGCTACCTCTCGTGACCTACAAAACTGGACAAAGCACGGACCCGCTTTTGCTAAAGCATACGACGGACGTTTTGCCAACAACTTCACTAAATCGGCATCCATCATTACCAAAATGCAAGACGGACAGCAAGTAATTGCTAAGTTTGGTGATAAATATATGATGTATTGGGGCGAACAATTCGTAAATGTAGCCACTTCCATTGATTTGGTGAATTGGGAACCAATGCTTGATGAGCAAGGCGAACTCCTGCAAGTGATGAAAACCCGTCCTGGTTATTTTGATAGCGACTTGACAGAATGTGGTCCTCCAGCTATCATGACAGATAAAGGTATCATCCTGTTTTACAACGGGAAGAATAAGGCAGGGGAGGGGGCCGACCCCAACTATACAGCCAATTCCTATTGTGCAGGACAAGCATTATTCGACAAGAACGATCCAACAAAATACATTACCCGCTTAGACAAGCCATTCTTCCAACCTGAGGCAGACTTCGAGAAGAGCGGACAATATCCAGCAGGTACAGTATTCATTGAGGGTTTAGTCAACCATCAGGGCAAGTGGTTCCTGTATTATGGTTGTGCTGACTCGTTCGTAGCCGTTGCAGTAAAGAATTAATAACCAAGAACAAAAATATATAGACAATGGAATATAATTTCAGGGAAATCGAACAAAAATGGCAGAAAAGATGGGTGGATAATAAAACCTATCAAGTTACTGAAGACGAGAGTAAACCTAAGTACTATGTACTAAACATGTTTCCATATCCTTCTGGTGCAGGATTGCATGTAGGTCACCCTCTGGGCTATATTGCCTCAGATATCTATGCTCGTTATAAGCGTCAGCAGGGCTTCAACGTACTAAACCCTATGGGTTATGATGCATATGGCTTGCCGGCTGAGCAATATGCCATCCAAACTGGACAACATCCAGCCATCACTACTACAGAAAACATCAATCGCTATCGTAGTCAGTTGGATAAGATTGGATTCTGCTTCGATTGGGATCGTGAGGTACGCACTTGTGACCCAGATTATTACCATTGGACACAATGGGCTTTCCAAAAGATGTTTGGAAGCTTTTATTGCAATAAGTGCCAACAAGCTCGGCCTATCGAAATGCTGATAGAACATTTCAAGACCCAAGGTACAAAAGACTTGGATGTGGCTTGCACAGAAGAACTGAGCTTTACAGCTGAAGAGTGGAATGCTAAGAGCGAGAAAGAACAACAACAAATATTAATGAACTACCGCATAGCGTATCTCGGTGAGATGATGGTAAATTGGTGTCCACAATTGGGAACCGTATTGGCCAACGACGAAGTTGTTGAAGGTGTGAGTGTACGTGGTGGTTATCCTGTGGTACAGAAGAAAATGCGTCAGTGGTGCTTGCGTGTTTCTGCATACGCTCAGCGGCTGCTCGATGGTTTGGATCACATCGATTGGACAGACTCTTTAAAAGAAACCCAACGCAACTGGATAGGCCGTAGCGAAGGTGCTGAAGTTAAATTCAAAGTAAAGGATAGCGATGTGGAGTTTATCATCTTCACTACTCGAGCAGACACTATGTATGGTGTTACCTTCATGGTTTTGGCCCCAGAGAGCGAATTTGTAGCAAAAGTAACCACAGAAGCTCAAAAGGCAGAAGTAGATGCTTATCTCGACAGAACAAAGAAACGCACAGAAAGAGACCGTATTGCTGACCGCAGTGTAACTGGTGTATTTACTGGCAGTTATGCTATCAATCCATTTACTGGAGAAGCAGTGCCTATCTGGGTTAGTGATTACGTATTGGCTGGTTATGGAACAGGAGCCATTATGGCTGTACCTGCTCACGATAGTCGTGACTATACCTTTGCTAAACATTTCAACTTGCCCATTGTTCCATTGGTAGAGGGTTGCGATGTAAGCGAAGAGAGTTTTGACGCTAAGGAAGGTATTGTTTGCAACTCTCCAAAAGTTGGTGTAAAACCTTATTGCGACCTAAACCTAAATGGTTTGACCATCAAAGAGGCAATTGAAGCAACTAAAAAATATGTGAAAGAGCATCAGTTGGGTAGGGTGAAGGTGAACTATCGTTTGCGTGATGCCATCTTCTCTCGTCAGCGTTATTGGGGTGAACCTTTCCCTGTATATTATAAGGATGAGATGCCTTGCATGATTCCTGAATCATGCTTGCCTTTGGAATTACCTGAAGTAGAGAAATATCTTCCTACAGAAACAGGTGAACCCCCATTAGGTCGTGCCACCAAGTGGGCTTGGGATACTGTTAGCAACCAAGTAGTTGAAAATAGTAAGATTGACAATAAGACAGTCTTCCCTCTCGAACTGAGCACTATGCCTGGCTTTGCTGGTTCAAGTGCTTATTACTTGCGTTATATGGATCCACATAATGACCTGGCTTTGGTATCTGAGGAAGCTGATAAATATTGGCAAAATGTTGACCTTTATGTAGGTGGTACAGAACATGCCACAGGTCACTTAATATACTCTCGTTTTTGGAATAAGTTCCTGCATGATTTAGGCATTTCTGTAAAGGAAGAGCCTTTCCAGAAATTGGTAAATCAAGGAATGATTCAAGGTCGAAGCAACTTCGTTTATCGCATCAAGGATACCAATACCTTTGTTTCATTGAACCTAAAAGACCAGTATGACGTTACTCCTATCCATGTGGATGTAAATATTGTTGTTAATGACATACTTGACATAGAGACATTTAAGGCTTGGCGCCCTGAATACAACAATGCAGAGTTCATACTTGAAGATGGTAAATACATTTGCGGATGGGCTATTGAAAAGATGAGTAAGTCTATGTTCAATGTGGTGAACCCAGACATGATTGTTGAGCGTTTTGGTGCCGACACCTTACGTCTGTATGAAATGTTCTTGGGACCTGTTGAACAATCTAAGCCTTGGGATACCAATGGTATTGATGGTGTACATCGTTTCCTGAAAAAGTTCTGGGGCTTATTCTATGACCGTCAAAACAATTATCTTGTAACAGATGAAGCTCCTAATGCTGCAGAACTAAAAGCTGTTCACAAGTTGATTAAAAAGGTAACGGGAGATATTGAGACTTTCTCCTATAATACTTCCATCAGTGCTTTCATGATTTGTGTGAATGAACTTACCTCACTGAAATGCAGCAAGAAAACTGTATTAGAGCAAATTGTGGCTTGTTTGGCTCCTTTCACCCCTCACATCTGCGAGGAGCTGTGGGAGATGCTGGGTCACAACACTTCAGTTTGCGATGCACAATGGCCTCAGTATAACGAGGAATACCTCAAGGAAGAAAGTGTGAACTATACTGTTTCTTTCAACGGAAAGGCTCGCTATAACAAGGAGTTCCCAATTGATGCCGACAATGATACAATACAGAAAGATGTCATAGCTGATGAACGTTCTGAAAAATGGATGGAAGGCAAACAGATTGTGAAAGTGATTATTGTACCAAAGAAACTGATAAATATTGTTTTGAAATGATACTGAAAAAACCTACTAAGTTAGAGGTTTATCATACTATAAAGGATTATTTCTTTATCACAATAGGTCTGATAAGCTATGCAGCTGCATGGGCAACATTTTTGTTGCCCTATCAAATAACTACAGGTGGAACTACTGGTATTGGTGCTATTATTTACTATGCTACTGGTTTCCCTATTCAATCCACCTATTTCATTGTGAATGCCGTACTGATGGTGTTTGCTTTCAAGCTATTAGGCCTCAGATTCTGTATCAAGACAAGCTATAGCATCCTGTTGCTGACTTTTCTGTTATGGTGGTTTCAGAAAATAATCAATGGTGAAGATGGTATTCCACCATTGGTATTAGGAGAAGGACAAGAGTTTATGGCTTGTATCATTGGTTCTGTTCTTTGTGGTTTTGGTTTAGGCATCGTGTTCAATGTTAATGGTAGTACTGGAGGTACTGATATCATTGCTGCTATTGTCAATAAATACAGAGACATATCATTGGGACGCATGATTCAATTGTGTGATGTAATCATCATCAGTTCCTGCTATTTTGTATTCTACGACTTTCGTAGGGTAATTTTTGGTTTTGTTACCTTATTTATTATAGGATACGTACTCGACTATGTAATAAACAGTGCCCGTCAGTCTGTCCAATTCTTTATTTTCTCTAAGGAATACAATAAAATTGCTGATGTTATCAATAGAAAAACTCATCGAGGTGTAACTGTTTTTGAAGGAACTGGTTGGTATTCAAAGAATGATGTGAAGGTATTGTTTGTCTTGGCTTCTAAACGTCAATCAGTCGAAATATTTCGATTGGTTAAAAGTATTGATAGTAATGCTTTTATATCACAGAGTGCTGTTATTGGTGTCTTCGGTGAAGGTTTTGACAAGTTGAAAGTAAAAGTAAACAAGAAAGAAGAAAAGGCCATAGAAGAAGTATTAGATCAAATAATATGAAAAAACTTGTTTTTGCTACCAATAATGAACACAAACTATCGGAAGTTCGTGCTATCTTGAAAGATACCTATCAAGTATTAAGCTTGAAGGATATTAATTGTTTCGAGGATATACTAGAGACAGCTGATAACCTAGAAGATAATGCACGTCAGAAAGCACAGTATATATATGAGAATTATCATGTAGATTGTTTTGCTGACGATTCTGGTTTGGAAGTAGAAGCTTTAGGAGGTGCTCCAGGAGTTTATTCAGCTCGTTACGCTGCATTAGAAGGTACGGGTGAACCACACAACTCCAAAGCCAATATGAACCGTTTATTACGTGAATTAAAAGATAAGGATAATAGAAAGGCTCAATTCCGTACCGTTATTTGCTTGATTAAAGGCGGAAAGGAACATCTATTCGAAGGTATGGTAGAAGGAACAATTAACCCAGAAGAACGAGGTTCCTCTGGGTTTGGATATGATCCTATTTTCATGCCAAAAGGATATGTTAAAACATTTGCTGAACTTGGTGAAGGTGTGAAAAACAGTATCAGTCACCGAGCACGTGCTATCAAAAAATTAGTTGCCTTTTTACAATCCTAATTTGGCAGATATTTCCAACATTCGCTGAATTGGCTTAATAGCTTTTTCAGCGATTTTTTTATCTACATGAATTTCAGGAGTTTCATTCAATAAACATTGATATAGTTTCTCCATTGTATTCATTCGCATAAAATTACATTCATTACAAGCACAAGTACTGTCTTCTGGTGGAGCAGGAATGAACACTTTCTGCGGACAAGCCTGTTGCATCTTATGTAGAATACCTGATTCAGTAGCTATAATGAATTCCTTTGATTCATTATTTTTAGCATATTTCAAAATAGCAGCAGTAGAACCCACAAAATCAGCCAATTTCAATACGGCACCTTTACATTCTGGATGTGCCAAAATTTTTGCCTG
>JAEEOD010000022.1 GCA_016284115.1 Bacteroidaceae bacterium | reverse complement strand
CCAACGGCTTGCCGTCAGCTGAAATCAGTATATCGCCATCTTGGAAACCTACGTTATGGGCGGTTTCGTTGAACTGCATGCCCAAAGGAGCCTTCTGAACAGGAATGTACGAATCGCCCCAAGCGTAGAGTATCATTGAATAGATAAACAGTGCCAGCAGGAAGTTGAACAGCACACCACCAATCATAATCAGCAGTCGCTGCCAAGCTGGCTTGGCACGGAACTCCCATGGTTGGGCAGGTTGCTTCATCTGCTCCAGGTCCATGGATTCGTCAATCATGCCGGCTATCTTCACATAACCACCCAGGGGTATCCAACCTATTCCGTATTCTGTTTCACTGTTCTTTGGCTTGAATTTCAACAGCGTAAACCAAGGGTCGAAAAACAATCTGAACTTTTCAACCCTTGTTTTAAATAGTTTTGCGAAAAGAAAATGACCGCCCTCATGAATCACTACCAGTAACGACAAACTCAGCATCAGCTGGACGGCCTTAATCCAAAATGTTTCCATCTAATCTTGTCTGTTTTGTTTATTCAGGGTGCGAAGATAATCATTTTTTTTGGCAAATCATTCAATGCTGTTCAATAAATTCAGTTTACCGTCGTTCACCAGCTTAATAATCAGCTCACCAAAGAGGGTGTTCTGCCAGGCAAACCAAGCACGGGTAAAGTGACTGGCATCATCCTTATGGAATGATTCATGCATGAAACCAGTGCCTGCATCGGTATCCATCAACATCTTGATACACTGCTTGATTTCCTGGTCATCCTGCGAGGTGAAAGCGCGCATCATGATACTCATAGGCCAAGGCATATCATGCCCGATGTGAGGACCACCGATACCTTCGCCAGCCTTGCCACGGAAGAAATAAGGATTGTCTTCACTCCAAACGAAACGGCGTGTATTCTGGTAAATCGGTTCATTGATATCTACCAAACCCAAATAAGGCATAGAGATGAGAGAAGGCACATTGGCATCGTCCATCAGCAGTTGATTGCCAAAGCCATCTACCTCGTAAGCGTATATCTTGCCATATTTAGGATGGTTATACACGGCATACTGCAGCAAAGCCAGTTCTACTTCGTTGGCCAATGCGGTGCACTGTTCTGCCAGGTCACTGCGATTATTCACGCTGTTGAGGATCTCAGCAGCTTGACGCAAAGACTTAACGGCAAAGAAATTAGATGGTACTAAGAATAAGAAAACTGTAGCATCATCCGATGGACGGAAAGCTGAAGCTATCAAACCTACTGGCTTAGCAGGGGCACCCCAACCATCATTGCTCATGGTGTCGAACTGGCGTTCAGTGCGACGCATAAAGCGGTAGCTGCCCTTGTTCTCTTTGCGCTGCTGGTCGCGGAAAGTCTTCAGGATGTTCTGAATGGCTTCAATCCATGCAGCATCGAACACACTGGCATCACCAGTCACCTTCCAGTATTCATAAGCTAGTCGGATAGGGTAGCACAGCGAGTCAATCTCCCATTTGCGCTCATGCAACTCGTCTTTCATGTCGGTCATGTCACTTTTCCATTCACCTCCCCCAGGAATGGCTTCCATGTTAAAGGCATTGGCAAACGGGTCGATGTTGATGCAGGCAAACTGGCGGTTGATGACGCCTGCCACCATCTCTTTCAGGTGAGCGTCCTGGTTAGCCAACTGTACGTAAGGCCATACCTGGGCACCCGAGTCACGCAGCCACATGGCGTGGATGTCGCCCGTATAAACAAAAGTGTCGGGTTTGCCAGTACTGGCATCTTTGCTGAAATGCACGGTGGTATCCAGCGTATTGGGGAAACAGTTACTGAACATCCAAGCCAATTTGGGGTTCTTCAAACGAGCCTGCATCTGCTTGATGGTCTGTTCTACGGCATCAGAGCGGAACAATCGTTTATCAGCACTAGGTCGTTGGTCTGTGAAAGAGGTGGCATCTGCCTTACATTCCAGGGTGTTCATGGATATGTTGGCCGCACTCAGGGTAAGTGCGTTGCCAACAAATACCACGAACCATAATGATTTCAATAATTTCATAGTTTGATTTTAGTTTATTTATTACTTATCTGTTGTGCGGCTAATGCCAAGAACATGTAATGAGACGAACCACCACCCAATACATATTCTGTCTGCTGCCACAAGAACGGGAACGTCAGCAACTCTGGGAAGTCGGGACGTATCAAGGCTGTTCCTGATACCACACCACCAGGGATGTAACTCCAGTCGGCACGGTTCAAACCGTATGCCACTGTAGCTGATTGGGCACCTACACCTGAAGCAAACGAAGCCTGGTTAGAGCCAGGATGGCAACCCAGGATGAAGTTCAGCGCATTGTAGATGATATCTTTCGGGAAAATCTCAGGATAAGCGGCATTAAGGAAGTAATATTCATAGCCAAAACGCTGGATATCCCAGCCTGCACCCCAGATGCTTGGGCGGTATGGCACACCGTAAGGTGTCTCTGCTGCCTGTTTGTCGAGGTTTTCTTTCTGGGTTGCCAAAGCAGCTTTGAATGCTGTGGTAAACTGCTTTGCCTTCCTGTCATTCATGGTCTCGATGATCTTTGCCACGCGAGCCATGTACCAGCCCGTACGACCAATCTGCTGCATCACCACTTGTTGGTTGTTCAGGATATAGTCGAGGTAAGTCTGCTGCTGTGTAGTCAGATACAGTTCTGCAGCTACATGCAGTTTGTTGCTCATCAGTCGGTCGTTTGCTTCTGTCTGGTTATAGATGGCGGTGGCAATGTTCAAGCAGTGCACGCTCAGTGTATCGTTGAAGCCCTTCAGTACCCTTGATACGGCAGCTAACTCAGCAGCGGTGCTTAACGCCCTGCCTGGATTGTCTTCGGTGAATATCCAACGGTCGTCATCATTACCCAGCACACCATCGGTCATGGCCGCTGCATCGCCCAACATCGCATATTGGCGCAAACTGTTGCAGATGATGCCACGATACAATCTGCCTAACGAGATATAGCTGTTCACTACCGTCAACGCACCATTCTCAATCTGTTGCAGGATATCGTTCTTGCCGTCAGGCTGATGGATTTCAGTCACATGCTTAACTTGGTCGATAGCTGTTACGTCAATGTCGGGGCGGAAAGCCTCGTAAGCCATGGTCAGGATGTAAGATTCACCAGCTTGTGACTCTACACGCAGGTCGAAGTCGCCGGCATCATGCCAACCACCCACATTCACACCTGGAACAACCGCACGTTCCGGATACTTTGTCAGTCCGGGGCGCTGGTCATAACCATCGATATGGTTGCCTACAGGAGCCATTTGTGCATCGTCCATGTGGCAAGCGTCATGCCAAACGCGATATTTCTCGTTCACACGCATGTGGCACATCTGAACAGGTAAGAAATACTCAATTACTGGCTGCCATACACCTCTGTCATAAACATCCTTGCCAATTCTGAAAACAGAGGAAGTAGAAGTACCATACTTCACTTGGTAAAGGCCTGGTTCAGTAATATCGCTGAAATCTACCTTCAGATAGTTATAACGCAAGAATTTGCCCCATTCTGACGGACTAACAGTCTTAGCTATTCTCTCGCCATCGGCATCTACCTTGATGATCAGAGCCTCGGCGCGTGCCTGGTCCCTGCTGTCGGTTTCGATAATTGCTTCTTTGGGCTGATTAGGATGATAGCCCACTTGTGAGGTCTGAATGACTGGCGTATAAAGCCATCCAGGAACAACGTTCGGGGTAATGATCCACTTCACGGCTCCCTTGGTGACACCTGGAGCGATTTCGCTACGCAGAACGAACCATCCGTTGTTGTGGTTCATTCTTCCGTCATAAAGTTTCAAGTCGCCAGTAAGAGATTCTACGGTGAGCTTGCTATAAGGATCGTCAGGACGAGAGGTAAATTTCTTACCTGTTGCGTAGGGCTCACTGATGATGTCGTCGGCAATCAGCGGACTGTAGCCAGTAGTACCATTCAACCGCTTGGGGTCTGCCAACGGCTTCTTGCCATCGTGGAAATTACCGTCGAAGCCTAAATTCTGCTTCGTAAACGCCAAAGGAGAGTTGGGCTGTTGTGGATAGATGCCACTTTGGTTGTCCATTACCCATGGCTTGCCAAACAGCCAGCCAGGGAAGAACTCCAAGTTGAAGCCCACCTTGCCCTGCAATTCTGCAGGCACAGGTTTATCGAGATCTACTGTCACTACGATGCTGCCTCCTTGTGCCTCTGTGGTGACGGTATAATTGAATACATAATCAGGATACACCATCGGGTTGAAGCCTGTGAGGTGACGGGCAGAGTCTGGGAAGCAAAGAGTGGTGACAATCTTGTTGCCTTCCACCTTCCGACTCAGCTGCTTTGGTACGGGCTGCCACTGTCCTGGAGTCGCCTCCATACGGATGTCGCCATTGGTTGCCACACGGTGTCCATTCATTAAAACACTCACTCCACCCTGATGTCCTTCTGGGTAGAAGTCGTTAAATGCCATCACGTCAACTCCCTGGTTGTTGAAATAACCGGCAGAATTAAGCTGGAACTGTTGCGCAAACATACTAACGGAGATGGATGATAGCATGCACGCAGTCAAAAACAAACCTTTTGATTTCATAGTTTTCAATTTTAATGGTTGATTTCATTAACTGTAATTTAATTTTAGGCCAAAAATACACAAAAATAAAATAAAAAACACTATCTTTGCATCCTAAATTGTTTTCATAGGGATAATTTATTGCATGGAATTAGATAAACTGACAGCTATTTCGCCTATTGATGGGCGCTACAGAGGAAAGACAGAGTCTCTTGCCGCTTATTTCTCCGAATATGCATTGATTAAGTATCGAGTGCAGGTGGAGGTGGAATACTTCATCACACTTTGCGAGTTGCCGCTCCCGCAGTTAAAGGGAGTGGACAAGCACGTGTTTGAGGTGTTGCGTGACATCTACCGTAACTTTACCGAGACTGATGCTGCTCGCATAAAGGACATTGAGGCGGTGACTAACCATGATGTAAAGGCTGTGGAGTATTTCCTGAAAGAACAGTTCGACAAGATTGGTGGATTGGATGCCTATAAAGAATTCATCCATTTTGGATTGACTTCACAAGATATCAACAATACATCTGTTCCCTTGTCCATAAAGGATGCGTTGAATGAGGTGTATTATCCTGCCTTGCAGGAACTCATCGACCAACTTTCTGCTTATGCAAATGAGTGGAAAGATATCGCTATGTTGGCAAAGACACATGGACAGCCAGCTTCTCCCACTCGTTTGGGTAAGGAAATTGAGGTTTATGTGTATCGTCTGCAACAGCAGCTTGAGTTGCTGAAGGCTTGTCCGATTACGGCCAAGTTTGGTGGTGCTACGGGCAACTACAATGCACACCATGTGGCTTATCCTGCTTATGACTGGAAAGCTTTTGGCAACAAGTTCGTGGCAGAGAAGTTGGGCTTGCAGCGTGAGCAATTCACCACGCAGATATCCAACTATGATAATCTGGCGGCCCTGTTTGATGCTTTAAGTCGCATCAACAACATCATTATGGACCTGGATAGGGACTGCTGGATGTATATTTCTATGGGTTATTTCCATCAGAAAATCAAGGCAGGTGAAGTGGGCTCCAGTGCCATGCCTCATAAGGTAAATCCGATAGACTTTGAGAACTCAGAGGGTAATGTGGGTATTGCCAATGCCATTTATCAGCATTTGGCAATGAAGTTGCCGGTGTCTCGTCTGCAAAGGGATCTTACCGATTCTACCGTATTGAGAAATATTGGCGTGCCGATGGGGCACAGTCTTATAGCTATACAAAGTACATTGAAAGGATTACGCAAACTTCTTCTGAACCGTGAGGCGATAGATGAAGACTTGAATAATTGCTGGAGTGTGGTGGCTGAAGCTATTCAGACCATATTACGCCGTGAGGCTTATCCACACCCGTATGAAGCCCTGAAAGCCTTAACTCGTACAAATGAAGCAATAACTGAAGCGTCCATACACGATTTTATTGAAGGTTTGAATGTAAGTGAAAATGTGAAAGAAGAGTTGCGCGCGATTACGCCAATGAATTATACAGGCATTTAATATTAGAGAAATTAATTCGAGAGATAACGTTTGGCCGTGAGGCCAGCATTACAAACAATTTTATTTAGATTTGTACAATGATTACAGAAGACGAAAAATGGCAGAATGCCGAGAGTAATGGCAATGCCGAAGGGAATCAATTTGAGGGATTCAACCGTGAAGCTAGACCACAACGAGTTTTTACCAATGACAGGTCTTACCGACCACGTTTCAATCCAAATGCAGACAACACCAATCGTCCGCAGAGAGGTTACAACAATGGAGGCGATCGTCCTTACCGTCCTCGTTTCAACAGTAATGAAGGTGGCGAACAACGCCCTTACCGCCCTCGTTTCAACAGCAATGATGGTGGTGAACGTCCTTACCGCCCTCGTTTCAATAGTAACGATGGTGGCGAGCAGCGTTCTTACCGTCCACGCTATAACAATGATGGTGGTGAACGTCCTTACCGTCCTCGCTTCAATCAAGGCAATGGTGGATATAATAATGGTGAGCGTCCATATCGTCCCCGTTATAACAATGACGAAAATGGTGAGCAGTATTCATTCCGTCCTCGTTACAACAATGAAGGTGGCGAGCAGCGTTCTTACCGTCCACGCCAGAATGGTGGCGGACGCTTTGGCAGACCAGGCGGTCGTCCTATGCAGCACAAGGGTGGCAATATGAAGCTCAATAATCATAGACCAGTTGAATATACTGATATATATACACCAGATGACGATATCCGTTTGAACAAGTTCTTGGCTAATGCCGGTATATGCTCTCGCCGCGAGGCTGATGAATATATCCAGGCAGGTGTCGTGACTGTGAACGGTGAAGTGGTGAAGGAACTGGGTAGCAAAATCAAGCGTGGCGATGAGGTGAGATTCCACGAACAGCCCGTTTCTATTGAACGTAAGGTTTATGTGTTGCTGAACAAGCCAAAGGATTGTGTGACTACGACTGATGACCCTCAGGCTCGTAAGACCGTGATGGATATCGTTAAGAATGCTTGTCCTGAGCGTATTTATCCTGTTGGCCGTTTGGACCGCAACACTACTGGTGTGCTGTTGCTTACCAACGATGGTGAACTGGCTTCTAAACTGACTCATCCTAAGTATGAGAAGAAAAAAATTTACCGAGTTAAATTGGATAAGGATTTAACACAGGATGATATGAATAAAATCGTTGCAGGCATTGAACTGGAGGATGGTGAGATTCACGCAGACGAGATTGCTTATGCTGATGAGACGAAGAAGAACGACATCGGTATCGAAATTCACTCTGGCAAGAACCGCATCGTGCGTCGTATCTTCGAGCACCTGGGTTATAAGGTGACGAAGCTTGACCGTGTATTCTTCGCTGGTCTGACGAAGAAGGGCCTGAAACGTGGTGACTGGAGATTCCTGACACAGCAGGAGGTGAACTTCTTGCGCATGGGCTCTTTCGCTTAATATATTAATAAGGTGTAAATAACGATATGGAAAATATACGTAGAACAAAAGTGGTGGATATACTGAAGCGTACCGACTTTGGCGCTTTGGTGAATGTGAAAGGATGGGTGCGTACCCGCAGAGGTAGCAAGAAGGTGAACTTCATTGCACTGAACGACGGTTCTATCATTCACAATGTACAGATTGTCGTTGATTTGGACAACTTCGATGAGAATCTGCTGAAAGATATTACCACAGGCGCTTGCCTGAGCGTAAACGGTATTCTGACAGAATCTGTAGGTTCTGGTCAGGCTGTAGAGATACAGACACGTGAGATAGAAGTGCTCGGTATTGCCGACAATACATATCCTTTGCAGAAGAAGGGACACTCGATGGAGTTCTTGCGTGAGGTGGCTCACCTGCGTATGCGTACCAATACATTTGGTGCTGTGTTCCGCATCCGCCATAATATGGCGATGGCTATTCATAACTACTTCCATGAGCATGGTTTCTTCTATTTCAACTCACCCATCATCACGGCGAGCGACTGCGAGGGTGCTGGTGAGATGTTCCAAGTAACTACACAGAACCTGTATGACCTTAAGAAGGATGAAGAAGGAAAGATTAAGTATGATGACGACTTCTTCGGCAAGATGACCTCACTCACCGTGAGTGGTCAGCTGGAGGGGGAGACGGCAGCTACTGCATTGGGTGCCATCTATACTTTCGGTCCTACATTCCGTGCAGAGAATTCCAATACGCCTCGTCACTTGGCAGAGTTCTGGATGGTGGAGCCTGAGGTGGCTTTCATCGACCTGAACGACTTGATGGACTTGGAAGAGGACTTTATCAAGTATTGCGTGAAGTGGGCTTTGGATAACTGTATGGATGATTTGCAGTTCCTCAACAATATGATAGATAAGACATTGATTGAGCGTCTGCAAGGTGTGCTGAAGGAAGAATTTGTTCGTCTGCCTTATACCGAGGGTATTCGTATTCTCGAAGAAGCAGTGAAGAACGGACATAAGTTTGAGTTCCCTGTTTCATGGGGTACCGACTTGGCTTCCGAGCATGAGCGCTACTTAGTTGAGCATCATTTCAAGCGTCCTGTTATCATGATCAACTATCCAAAGGAAATCAAGGCATTCTACATGAAGCAGAATGAGGATGGCAAGACAGTACAGGGTACTGACGTACTGTTCCCTGCTATTGGTGAAATCATTGGTGGTAGTGTCCGCGAGGAGAACTACGACAAACTGATGGATGAAATCAAGCGACGTGACATACCGATGAAAGACATGTGGTGGTATCTTGATACCCGCAGATATGGAAGTTGTCCTCATGGCGGTTTCGGTCTGGGATTTGAGAGACTTATCCTGTTTGTGACGGGTATGGCTAACATCCGCGACGTGATTCCTTATCCACGTACACCGCACAATGCAGATTTTTAACAGATTTTTTTTGCTAATTGCTAGAAAAACTGTACCTTTGCAAGCCGATTATTATCAAGGAAATAAAAAGCGATTGATTCATAGCGCTTTGTAGAATTCTTTTGGCCGAGACCTACAAGGTTATATGATGAAATCTTAGTAGTAACAATTTTAAATTATTAATTAGAGTGGATACTTTAAGTTACAAGACCATTTCTGCAAACAAGACTACGGTAAACAAAGAGTGGGTTATCGTAGATGCCACAGACCAGGTATTAGGCCGTCTGGG
>JAEEOD010000282.1 GCA_016284115.1 Bacteroidaceae bacterium | reverse complement strand
ATCCGTGCCATCGTAAAACAGCGTAACATCAAGACCGCTGAGGAAATTGCTGAAATTGAGAAGGCTTGCAATATTACTGCCGATATGCACATTGCAGCTATCAAATGTCTGAGTCCTGGCATGCATGAATACGATGTGGCAGCTGAGATTGAGCATGTTGCTGCTTTGAATAATTGCGAATTGTCATTCCCCACCATTGCTACAATACATGGAGAAACCTTGCACAACCACTATCATGGTCACCTAGTAAAACCTGGCGACCTATTCTTAATTGATGCTGGTGCAGAAGTGGAGAGTGGCTATTGCGGCGACATGTCTTCCACCTTCCCAGCTGACAAGAAGTTCACACAGTGGCAAAAAGATATGTATGAAATACAGAATGCCATGCACATTGAAAGTGTAAAAGCCTTACACCCCGGTGTACCATTTATGCAGGTGTATGAACTTTCTGCCAAGGTGATGGTGGAAGGACTGAAAGAATTTGGATTAATGAAAGGCAACGCCGAGGATGCTGTAAGAGAAGGCGCTCATGCCATGTTCTTCCAATGCGGTCTTGGTCACATGATGGGGTTGGATGTACACGATATGGAAAACCTCGGTGAAGTATGGGTAGGGTATGACGGACAACCAAAAAGCACGCAGTTTGGCCGCAAGAGCTTACGTTTGGCTCAACCACTGCAACCGGGTTTTGTGCTGACCATCGAACCAGGTATCTATTTCATACCAGAGCTGATGGATTTGTGGGGAAAAGACAAGAAATACGCTGATTTTATCAATTACGAGAAACTGCAAAAATATCGTCATTTCGGAGGTATTCGCAACGAAGAAGACTATCTTATCACTGAAAACGGTGCTCGCAGATTAGGGAAGAAGATCCCATTGACACCTAATGAAGTAGAAGCTCTAAGAAACTAAAAAACGATTCCCCGCCACTGGCGGGGAATTATTGTATTTAGTTATACATGCAAGGTTAACACAAAGCGTGCCCCCTTAGTATATTTTTCATCAATCTCAAGATCACCGTTCATTTTCTTTGCCATTTCCTTACAGATAGGCAATCCAAGACCATCTCCAGCACACAGATCCTTAATCTCCAAGAAAGGCTTGAACACATCATCTATCTTTTCTTCTGGAATTCCGCACCCTGAATCTGTAACGACAAACTGCTGCACATGCGCTCCACGTTTCTTGTAATCCAACCAGATATGACCAGCAGCAGGTGTATATTCAGCAGCATTATACAACAGGTGTTTTATAATATGAGACAAATACTCTCGGTGAATCTTAGCACTCATTTTCGGGGCATTGACAGTAATCTCAACTTCTGGCTTTACCTTGTTGCTAATTTCATTAACCATTTCTTCGCAGAACTGATTCACTTGAACATCCTCCAACTCGAGTATAGTTTCAGGCATGTTCTCTAATATAGAGAGGGTCTGAATATGTTGAGAGAAATCAAGCAAAGCCTGTACCTCAGGAATTCGTCTATCCAACTTTTCCAATGTGGGATCCAACTGAGCAGAAATATTGCTAATAAACTTAGCTTTCAGTGCATTATTGTCTTCAGATAGTTTAATGGCCTTTTTCTGCTTGCGAGTCAACAAAATATAACGTAAAAGGACTATAATTCCTACAACCAAAGCAGCAGCTAAAGCAGCCGCCAGCACACAGAGGCCAATAATTATCAGCTGACGAGAGCCCAGTGAACTATCCTTCTCAGCAATAATTTTCTCATTTTCGGCAATCTGCTGCTTCAAGATACCTGTCTCATCGGCCAGTTTCATCGCATTGGCAGAGTCTTTCCAAATGACATAATTTCTATAGGTCTGAGCTACCAAATTGACGTTATTGCTCTTCTTACCATTAGCAATCAGTGTCTGATACACTTCATCGACTTTGTCATATTCCTTCTGACCTGTCAGCTTGTCAGCCATC
This sequence comes from Bacteroidaceae bacterium, assembly GCA_016284115.1. The sequence continues at coordinate 9,443 of JAEEOD010000282.1, read as the reverse complement.
TCTTTGAACACTGCATCACCTTGTGTTATCTGACCAAAAGTATAATAATAAATGGCCTTGTTATATAACAAGTCATTCATCAGATCCTCATCATTGGCTGCTTTTGCCTGACTTTCCATCATATTAATCTGCTCCAAGGCACGTGCAGTACTTCTCATCTTAATATACATCTGCAGGCGTTCTTTTGTCACCAAGTAATGTAAAGCAGGCATAGTAGTACCAGCTTTCTTTTCTTCTATACTAATGGCTTGGTCCACACGACGCAACAGTTCGAAACCTTCTTTATAGTTGTTCTCCTTATAATACAAAGCAGTTGCTTTTGTGCCGCACTCTACACCCAACTTAATCTGACTCTTGCCAACATAGTCGTCAAATGCACGAATAAACAACGAACGAGCAGTAACAAAGTTATTTTTAGCATCTTCAGTCTCTGCACGTGTCTGAAGGTCACTCTTTTGCTCTTCCTGTGCATTCACGAAAGCACTGCTGAAGAGCATACTTATGAAAAAGATGAAAAATTTTATATTCATATCAACAAAAAATTATATCAGTAAATAAAGCTACTTCCACCGATAAACTCACGTATCAAGGAAGTATGTGGAATTTCATTGTCACGTATCGCATAGAAATATCTCATGAAAGTCCGCAACCTATATGCCTCAGCATACTCTCGGCAATTCTGTTGCACCATATTTAAAATAGGCTCTACATGACTGCGAAAAACAGCAAATTCAAACAGTAAGGCTGAGTTAAACATCACGTCGGCATTCTCTTGAAATGGGAATATCCACTTGTCTTCTCCAGCACGTACACTCTGCCAGCGTGCAATGGTCTGCTGGGCAGAATAGCCACGATAGTTGAAATCACGTATGATGCGGCGAACCAAACGGTTATCGGTAGTAGGTATCCAGTTATGATGATCGAGTGAAATAGTGGTCAAAGCCGAAACATAAATCTTAAACTTGTTATCATCAGGGATCTGAGGTGTTAGCTCAGGATTCAAACCATGGTTACCTTCCATCACTAATATCATATTGTCTCTTAGCTTTAACTTCTTTCCACGATATTCGCGTTTTCCTGTCTGGAAGTTATAATATGGCAATTCCACCTCCTCACCACGAAGAATCGCCTGCATCTGTTTGTTAAACAGCTCTAAGTCGAGCGCATAGATAGATTCGTAGTCATAGTCGCCATTCTCATCTTTTGGCGTTTCTTCACGAGGTAAGAAATAGTTGTCGAGCGAGATCGGATAAGGCATAATGCCATTAGTAAGCAACTGCACCGACAATCGTTTGCTGAAAGTAGTCTTTCCAGAAGAAGACGGTCCTGAAATCAACACCAATTTCACAGGACGACCTTCCTGAGAGCGATTGTAAATTTGCTCTGCTATATGAGCTATTTTCTTCTCCTGCAATGCTTCCGCCACATTAATGATCTGCGTGGCATAGCCTTTCTGACAAGCATAGTTCAAGTCGCCCACAGTTTCCATATTCAAAATATGATTCCAGTGAAGATGTTCCTGAAAAACTTCCAGCATTTTTTCCTGCTTTACAATATCGTCCAACTTATTAGGGTCCTTATGACTGGGTATTCTTAGCAACAGACCATCATAATATTTCACAATATCAAACAAGCCAAGATAACCTGTAGAAGGTACTAAGTTGCCATAATAGCCGTCCACAGTATCACCCAGCATATGATAATTGGTGTAAAGTTTGCCCGACGTTTCCAACAACTTTACTTTGTCGCTGCGTCCTTTTTCTTTAAAGATTCGTATAGCTTCTGTTGACAGTCTTTCAAAACGTTTGAAAGGAATATCAGCAACGATGATATCTTTCATCTTAGCCCTGATGGCATTCACATCCTCCACAGTAACAGGTCTGCCGATTAAAAGGGAACAGTAATAACCATTCGAAACAGGGTGTCTGATAAACAGCTCACTATTGGGGAACAATTCACTCACCGCCTTATACAGCACAAAGCATAGCGAACGAACATAAGTACGCATGGCAGACGGATCACGCACATCCAGAAATTCTACATTCTTATTGTTATATACTTTGAAGGTTAAGCTCTGAGCCACATTGTTCACTCTTGCGCTTACCACAGGGTAAGGCAATTCAGCACCTGTAGCAGAATAAAGATCTCTCAAATCACAGCCTGCAGGAAACTCTAATGTCTTATCGTTATTCTCACAATATATCTGTATCATACGCTTTCTTTTTTAGTCGTTTCATACGTTTTGGACTGGTAAAGATATGACAAAAAAATGAAATACTAACAAAGAAAATACTTTTTTTACATCTTGCCTTTATCCATGATACTTCACCTCGCATTAAAAATATACAAGCATTTTTGTTCTGCACTCATCTTTTTGTACCTTTGTGATATAAACTATTATCAACATGGAATATGAATGAAGCAAAAATAATAGAATTATTGCATGAACATGGCATTAGACCTACATCCAATCGAATAATGCTGATGAAGGCTTTGTCAAAGACCGACCATCCATTAACGATGAAGGAGTTGGAAGATTTGGTGGATACCATCGACAAATCAAATATCTTCAGGTCATTGTCTATGTTCCGGGAGCAACACCTAGTACATGTATTACAAGATGGTGCTGACGCTGTACGTTACGAGCTTTGCCATAGTTATGACGACGAACTTGACAACGATGTGCATCCCCATTTTTATTGTGAACGATGTGGTAAGACCTATTGCATGAATGATATTCCTATACCCACAGTGACCTTACCAAAGGGCTATCGGATATCAACCATCAATTATCTGGTCAAAGGCATCTGCCCCAAGTGTCAATAAATGATTAGCGGCTCCTCTTTTATAAAGGAGCCGCTAATCATACAATACGGTATAATCTTAGAACATAAACAAAGCTGCAAATAACACACGATGGTTAGTTACATCATAGGTGTTTTTGACACGTCCTTTTTCATTGGGTGTACCATACCAAGCAGTGGTGATATTATATTCCAAGCCAAACTTCCAGCCTGGGATATTGTAAGTAATTTCTCCTGCGACAGAAGCTATCTGGTCAACATTTGTACCTACACCCACCAAATTGGTGACATTCTTTGAGGCTCCCAAATTCTTAAGATATCCACCAAAGATACCACCACGCCACTTACTTCCATACATGATATTCAACCAGCTCTGAGAGATGCGAAGTGGAGTGTATTTCTTAACACCAGTAATAGGATTGATTTCGGTCACTCCATAACCACCTAAAGTATTGGCATGATTAAAATTCTGATTCAAGATTGACTTAGCAGCAATCATGAATAAGTCCTTTTGGTATCGTCCGTGCGCTTCAAGGGTTAAACCATTCACACGAGCGGTAGTCCTGAAACCCTGCTCCGTCTTTGTTTCTGGCATAAGCGACATAAAATGAGCAGCAACACCAAAGGTAGAATTCCCATTATGCAGGTCGATGCTGGCAAATAGTTCAGGAATCTTGCTGTTACGTATGTATTCACGACTACGCACGTTGCCAGGACCCATTGAGGCTACCTGAGCTTGCCAAATCAAAGCAGCACGTACCTTAAGCAGGTTGTCCTGGAACTGGAAATGCAGCTGTGGCGTGCGCAACAAAAGTTGGAAAGGAGCACCGACATTAAGGTTCATCAATTCGGAAGTTACTGTATTCATCAATGGATGCCATGTCTGTCCACCCAAGAAAGAGAAGCCATTCTTTGCCACCTGGAAATAAGCATGACGCATACGTATAATGCCTAAATTGGTACTATTACCTCTGAAATCGAACTCAATTTTGGCAGAAGTCTTCCACCCTCCCAATGACGGTCCTGTAACATCCACACCCAGACGAGAGTGCATATTATACATATTGAGGTTGGCTATGCCATTTAGGTCCTTGCCTGCCTGGTCCAAATCCTTTGCTTTGGGATAAGACAATAAAGCGCCATCCACACTCTCGTTGTTCTGACGACTGTTGAAATAAAAGTCCGTACGGACTTGTCCGTAAATCTTATAGCTAAAGCCCTCTTTTTGGGCTAAAGCAAAAACAGATGGCACTATCAGTAGTACCACCAATAAAAGATGTTTTTTCATAAAAAATGGACTTAAGCCTTATTAAACTCCTCTTTTCCTACGCCACAGAGAGGGCATACCCAATCTTCTGGAAGATCTTCAAAAGCAGTTCCAGGAGCAATGCCATTATCTGGATCACCTTTTGCAGGGTCATACTCATACCCGCATACAGAACAAATGTACTTATCCATAATCTTACAAATTTAAATGTTACTCAATCTTGTTTACTTCTCTTTTTTGCAAAGATAACAAACTTAAGCCGAAAACAAAATTATTTACAATATTATTTGTATTTTTGCAGTACTATTAGAACAAGATAGCTGCATGATAGACAATAACCCGATATTAACTGGTCTCACCGACAATGAAGTACGACAAAGTAGGGAGAAGTATGGACAAAATGTATTGACCCCTCCCAAACGCAAATCCATGTGGAAACTTTACTTGGAAAAGTTTGAAGATCCAGTGATTCGCATTCTGCTGGTGGCGGCTTGTCTTTCGTTAGTTATTTCTGTCTTTGAGAACGAATATGCAGAAACTATAGGCATCATTGCCGCTATCTTGCTGGCTACAGGTGTAGGTTTCTTGTTTGAGTATGACGCCAACCGTAAGTTCAACTTGCTGAATACTGTAAACGATGACAATGCCGTTAGGGTGATACGCAATGGTCATGTATGCGAAGTAACTCGCAAAGAAGTGGTGGTGGGAGATATCGTGTTGTTAGAAACAGGCGAGGAGGTTCCTGCTGATGGCATTTTATTGGAAGCGACTTCCTTGTTAATTAATGAATCATCGCTGACAGGAGAGCCCTCTGCATCAAAGACTACCAACGAAGCTCATTTCCACAAAGACGCTACCTATGCTGACAATATGGTTATGCGTGGTACTACCGTACTTGACGGACATGGTCTAATGGAGGTACGCATGGTGGGCGATGCCACAGAGATAGGCAAAGTAGCACAACAAAGTACAGAAGAAACACATGAAGAAACACCATTGAACCAACAATTAGAAAGGTTGGCTAAGCTGATAGGCAACGTGGGGTTTGCGGTTGCTGGGGCGGCTTTCATCATCTTTTTCGTCAAGGATGTATTATTAGCATACGACTTAAGCAACTTGCAATCATTAGAAGATTGGTTAGCACCCATCAAGGTTACATTGCAGATATTCATGATGGCTGTTACTCTGATAGTAATGGCTGTACCTGAGGGTTTGCCAATGAGTGTGACCCTAAGTTTGGCACTGAATATGCGTCGTATGCTTTCTACCAACAATTTAGTAAGAAAAATGCACGCTTGTGAAACGATGGGTGCCATTACTGTGATATGTACTGACAAGACTGGAACCTTGACGCAAAACCAGATGCAAGTGCAAGATGCATGTTTCTTTGGTTTGCGAGGAGAGCGCAAACTCAAAGATGATGAAATAAGTGCGTTGGTTAAAGAGGGTATCAGTTCCAATTCTACCTCATTCTTGGAGATTCCTGAGGATGGAAGTAAACCTATCGGCATTGGCAATCCTACAGAAGCAGCCCTGTTGTTGTGGCTTCATGCTCAAGGGATTGACTACCTCACACTACGCCAGAATGTTAAGGTGATTGACCAACTAGCCTTCTCTACTGAACGTAAGTACATGACTACACTGGTGCATTCTGCATTATTTGACAAGGAGGTTTTATATATAAAAGGAGCACCTGAGATTGTGGCAAAGATGTGCTCATACGTTGCCACTGCCAAGGGCTTGGAACCTATCTCTAACTACCAATTTACTATTGAGCATGATTTGCTGGCTTTCCAGAGTCAAGGAATGCGTACCTTAGGTTTCGCATATAAGATGGGTAAAGATACTGTATTTTTGGGTTATGTCGCTATTAGCGATCCTATTCGTTTGGATGTTCCAGCAGCTGTTAAACGTTGCCAATCGGCAGGTATTCAAGTAAAGATTGTAACAGGCGACACCCCTGCTACCGCTACAGAAATAGGTCGCCAGATTGGCTTGTGGACAAACGAAGATACAGATCATAATCGTATTACAGGTACCGAATTTGCTGCTCTCAGTGACGAGGAAGCATTAGACAGGGTATTTGACATTAAAATTATGTCGCGTGCTCGTCCTACCGATAAACAACGAATGGTACGACTCTTGCAACAAAAAGGAGCGGTTGTAGCTGTTACAGGCGACGGCACCAACGATGCCCCTGCCCTCCATCATGCCCAAGTAGGTCTGTCAATGGGTTCTGGCACCTCAGTAGCCAAAGAGGCTTCTGATATCACCCTACTGGATAACTCATTCAATAGCATTGGAACAGCTGTTATGTGGGGCCGTTCTCTCTATCGCAATATCCAACGCTTTATCCTGTTCCAGCTCACCATCAACTTGGTAGCATTGCTTATTGTGCTTTTGGGTGCTTTCTTTGGTACCGAACTACCACTTACAGTGACGCAAATTTTGTGGGTGAACCTCATTATGGACACCTTTGCGGCTTTGGCATTGGCGTCTATCCCTCCTAACGAGAGTGTGATGCAAGAGAAACCTCGAAAACCATCAGATTTCATCATCACTCACCCTATGAAGACGTTTATTCTTGGCTATGGACTGATTTTCGTGGCGTTGCTAATGGGGTTACTCTATGTATTTAATCATGCAGATGGGGGTATGACCCTGCATAGGCTTACTATCTTCTTCACGGTATTTGTGTTATTGCAGTTCTGGAATCTGTTTAATGCTAAAGCATTCGGCTCTGCAGAGTCAGCTTTCAAGAATCTTAGTCATTCCTTTGGTTTGATGGGAGTATCCCTCTTGATTTTGGTAGGACAGATTCTAATAGTAGAGATTGGTGGAACCGTATTCCGCACCGAACCTTTAAGTATTACAGAGTGGCTCACCATCATTGGAGGCACCTCTTGTGTGCTTTGGTTGGGAGAAATAGAACGAATGATTAGGAGGGTGAAGCATGGATAGGGTAGCTACAATAGGTTTCTTCGATGGGGTTCATCTGGGACACCGACATTTGTTAAATCAAGTGTTGGAGGTGGCACATACCAGAAATCTTACATCAATGGTGGTTACTTTTTCCCAGCAACCTCGTCATGTAGTAAGCCACGAAACCGACCGTTTCTATTTGCTTACCACCACAGCTGAGAAACTTTATCTGCTTGATAAAGCTGGTATCAACTATTGCGAGATGATGGAGTTTACCCCCGAATTGGCTTCCCTCACTGCCTATGAGTTCATGCAGTTGCTCCATGATAAGTATCAAGTAGTAATTTTGGTAATAGGCTATGACCATCGCTTTGGGCACAATCGTTCCGAGGGTTTCGACGACTATGTGCGCTATGGCCTGGAATTGGGCATTGAGGTAATACAAGCTTCTGAATTCCCCTCCGTCAGCTCTACCAAGATAAGAGAATTATTGCTTTGTGGTGATATGGAAGTTGCCAACAGTCTCTTGGGTTATCACTATATGTTGGAAGGCAAGGTAGTGAGTGGTTTCCATGTAGGTCATACAATGGGCTTCCCCACCGCCAACTTACAGGTAACTGCTGAGAAACTGGTCCCTGCCAATGGCGTATATGCTGTGTTGGTTGAATTGGATGGAGTGATACACAATGGCATGCTTAACATCGGCACTCGTCCTACCCTTGCAAATGGGGATGAACGAAGCATTGAGGTGCATATCTTCAACTTCAACGATGATATATATAATAAGATATTGCGATTGTCATTGGTAAAGCACACTCGAGGCGAAGTGAGGTTTGCTTCTAAAGAACAGTTAAGGTTACAGTTGCAGCAAGATGCCGCAGAGATTAAAGATATCCTACAACGATGAAAAAGTCAATTTTATTAGCAATCCTCTATCTGCTGATACAAATAATTGCAGGAAGCATTTTGGCTATGCCTCTCAATCTATGGTTGAAAACTGATGTTATGACATCAATGGTAATTGCATTGTTGGTGGCAAACATCGTCATGGCAATCATTTTGATGATGAAAGGCTATCTTTCCAACAAAACACTATGGAACACAACAACTATTTCTTTTTTAGGGTGGACCTTTGTGGCAGGCCTCTCTGCTATCTTTATATCCGTTGTCATTGCATCATTGACTGACTTCTTACCCAACTGGTTAGAAAGCACTTTCTCCAACATGGAAGGTTCTTGGTTGGGCATCTTAGCCATTGCTATTGTAGGTCCTATTCTGGAAGAAATGCTATTTCGTGGCGCCATCACCTCAGAATTATTGAAAGCATATTCTCCGAAAAAAGCCATCATCTTTTCAGCGCTAATCTTTGGCATCTTCCACATCAACCCCGCTCAGGTACTGAATGCTTTTTTACTGGGTTTGCTATTGGCTTGGTTGTTCTATAAGACACACAGCCTGATACCAGGCATCCTTATTCATATCCTTAACAATAGTTTGTCGGTTTATTTTACGCGTACCTATCCAGAAGCCGATACATTAGCAGATATAATGGGATCTACTCCCTATTTCCTTTGTCTCGCCTTGGCCGTATTACTTATGGTTGCTTCCATTTGGCAACTGGATAAAAAGAAGGGATAACTTTCGTTACCCCTTCTCTAATGTTTATCTCAAGCTATTTCTGCTCTTTCCTATCTTCGCTTTGTCATTTGTGACATTAAAGCCAGTGATTTCAAGTGTTGGCTTTTCGCCTTGAGTATCTGCATAACTCAAAGTTATGTGAATCTGCTTGCTCTCACCTGGCATTAAACTGAAATAATTCTCATTATACATCACTGGTGCCATCATACAAGCTGTTTTGTCACCCTTCACTGCCAAGCGAATCATTAGGGCTGGTGTGTCGCTCTCGTTCTTCATTTCACCTTCCAATACCCACTCGTCACCTTCACGTACAATCTTGATGTCGTTTATCAAATGGATATAAGGAAGTTCGAGCAACGACTGATAGTTGCCAGCCTCCTTGCCTCTGACATAGAAGTTTTCAGACAACAACTTGTTTCCTTGCTTCAGGGCCAACTTAATGAAATAAGTACTGCTCAGTTCAGCAGGTTCTTCCAAAAGGAACAAAGCCACCGTTTCATCATTCTTCACATCAAAAGATGCCTGCTTTTCCCAAACCACCTTGCCGTCTTGACCAATCAACTGGGCCATACCAGTCACTCCTGCAAAGTCGCCAGCATAATAGTTCACCACCTCAATGTCATCTCGAACTGGGTTCCACTGGATATGGATAGGCTCGCAAGCTTTCTTGGCACCAAAGTAACCACCAGTTGGATTCAAATAATAATCATAGGTCTGCCAAACCATTGACGGCCAAGCAGGATGACTCATCCACAACAGCAATCCACGACGATGTTCACTACGACCTTCAAACATAGCACGATAACCATTAT
>JAEEOD010000281.1 GCA_016284115.1 Bacteroidaceae bacterium | reverse complement strand
TTATCAGCTATTCTGCCAGCCGAAACCAGATGACCCGTCATCTGAAGGTTAAGCTGAAGCCCGAAGTAATAGGTGGTGGCAAGAAGCAATATATCGGCTTTGACAGACTTCGCCAACCTGAATGGGGCATTGAGCATCCTGAGAATATCGGACGCATCTATTTCTACCTTCGCTTTAAGAATGGAAACCAGTACATTCAGAAGGAAGGGAAAGGAGATGAACCTCTGTTCAAGTATGATAATACAGGTAGTGAAACTACAGGATTCCTATCAGTCAACAAAGCAGACGAGAACATCTACGTGAATGTCCCCGTCAACAGGTTTGACAAGGTGGAGATTGTGATGAAATATGATGACCAGAGTCGTGTTGTACAGGTGTTGGAGGTTAAAGACTACATTCAGGTCTATGCCCTGCCAAAGAAATCAACCGTTTTCTCTGACCGTCGCAACTCTCAACGTCCCACAGTTGTCATCTTCTCATCGGCCTACCATTTGACCGGGGAGTATAGTGACTTGCCTGTAGTCTATGCACACTACCGTAATGGTGAAGATACCAGCGAAGACTACTGTTGGTGTCCCATCAATGATAAGGTAATCATTGCAGACAGTAATGATAAAGAGGTTGAGCCACCTTTCTTCAATCGCAATGGGCTCTATCAGGTCGTAACTAAGAAATACTTGAAGACAATCAAGTATAGGGAAAATCTGTATGTTCTCTATAAATACATCGATGCTGAATATGATGAAGACGAGTACCAGGAAGACCCACAAATGCCAGTCCTATTTGGCAGAAACGGTTTAGAGGTTCGTCACTATCCATCTGGTCAGACAAAAGAAAGTGAACCTGTAACAGACTATGATCTGGAATGGCTGAAGAATGGCCGTTACGTGGACTGGAACAAGGAAGAGCCACAACAGGGAGCTATCCGTCTGCGTGTGACAGTTAAAGGCATTGTCTTCAAACCACAAGTCTATTATGTTCCTTTTGCACCAGAGAATGCTGAACAACCTCCTATTTGGCGTGACTTTGAGCATCAGCGCATTTGTACAGCCTTGGAGGGTGTTGAGGATATACAAGATGATTTTCACAAGCTTCTGGATGAAAAAGAGCCTGACACCAAACAATTGGAAATCGGTTCTAAGAAAGCAAAGATTTTGGTTGAAGTATATCGTCCCGTCATTGTAAAAGAGCTATCACAGAAGCGTAGTACCGATGCAGAGAGCAAAGTAATCAGCTATCACGATAAGGACGAAGACATTCATATTCCGCTCATAGACTGTGAGCAGTTCTCTGTGCGTGACTTTTCAGAGAACGGCGTAAAGGAATATCAGGTTAAGCGGAGAAGCACAGTGTACTACAACTTCCCCACTTTCAATCAGACAGGTGTCGCAATGAGTAATTATCTTGCAGAGTATTCGGCTAAGAAGCTTACAAAAAAAGATATTCCTCTTGAATACCTGAAGATATATGTCACTAAAGCAGAAGACCGTCCTTCCAACCTTTATGCCTGGAACTACAAGGATAATCCATATCCTGTAGAGAATCCAAGTGAATTGAAGGAACCAGGAATAGTGTTTCAGAGCTTAAAGGATGATGATTCGCCTCGTCATTACTGCTGCCCTACCATCATCACGAATGACGATGATGACTGGGGCGATGAAGACTGGGATGACGATAACACTCAAAGTGAAGAAATTGCTCCTTTAGATTGTTTCGAAACCGTAGCAGAGCACAAGGCATATTTCTTCCTGTTTACTCCTTTAATCAAGGTCATTGCAGGAAGGAACCAGATTAAGGATATATTCCTACCTCTATTAAAGAAAAGGGACTATCAGCTTAATGATGTTGACATAGCAAACCTTTATAGTTTTGCCATGCAGTTCCACTTTGACTGGATGTTGCTGCCAAGAGAACTGTGGAAATCAGAAATTGCTTCTTTTTCTACTTCAGATGAAGAGCGTGACAAATTGCAAACAAAGGTCATAGAGTTCTTTGGCAGAACGCCTAAGTGTTCTGATGAGCGTGAGCAGATGCACCTGAAGAATTTCCTGAGAAGATACTGGAATTTCGATGTCTATCCTAAGGTGGAGGACATAGCAGACAAAGCTCTCAAACTCATTAAGAATGATGGCGATGCACTGGGCAATTTAGAGATGCGAGATTTCTTGAAACTGTATGATGAATGCAGATTCAAATTCATAGAAATGAGCAAGGTCGTAGTTATAACAGAATAAAAAGTACCACTATATATGAAGCAGAAGTTTAGATTTGCAGAGCTATACAGAAAGAACAAGACGGCAGTAGAGAAAACGCTGTCGGCTATGTGGTGTGGTGAAGCACGAAACGAAAGCCAGAAAGGTTACATCAGTCAGTTGACAAAACTTATTCCAGAGGTATTCGCTCCCAAGGATGCGATGCCTTTGGTACAGTGTATGAACAACTATGAGACCGTCTATCCGGAACATGCTCCAGAAGCAGAAGAAATGCTGGGAACCCTATGGAAGAAGACTCTTCCCCCAGGAGAGTCATACCTGCCATACGAGCATCAGTATCAATGTTGGAAGACATTGTT
>JAEEOD010000021.1 GCA_016284115.1 Bacteroidaceae bacterium | reverse complement strand
ACATATGCAAACTGCTTTCATTTCGTAATTAAAAGTGTAATAATTACACGGAAAAGGCGTTTTTTATTAAAAATATTTAATTGATTAAAGAAAATTTTCATCATCACTTGCACAATATCTAAAAAAAAATGATATTTGCACACATCAAAATTAAAAATTAGATTTTTTCATAGTTAAGGTTTAGGTTAAAAAGGAAGAGGGGGAGTTGTGAAACTGCCCTTTTTTCATGCCCGTATGTTTGATGTCAAGAAAAATATAATTATCTTTGCAAAAAATTTAGAGTAGGGGCTATATCATGGACGGACTAATAGATTTTTTAATATTCGTAGGTTTCATAGGCTTCTGCATTTTCTTCGATAAGTTGAACGATATTACGAAGAAAGCCCAGAAACAATCGCCCCAGAAACCCGTGGTGGTAGCTACCCCATCCCAACAAAAGCCGTATCAACCATCACACCAAAAGAACCCTGTCAAAAAGGCAAAGAAAGTAAACGACAGCGTTAGTTCTTTTAAGCAGTCAAGTGAAAGTAACCAACGCATGGAATTCCAAAACGAAGGAATTAGAAGTACAGAAAGTACCATTCAACTTATAGAACCTCAGCAGCATTCCGAATATGAAATGAATACAGCTGAAGATATCAGAAAGGCAATTGTTTGGTCAGAGGTATTGAAAAGAAAATATTAAATAACAAAGATTTATGGCATTAAAGTACATTTCAGCCCTTGAGGCAGCTTCGCTCATCAAGAATGGCGATCAAATCGGTCTTAGCGGTTTTACACCAGCTGGTGCAGCTAAGGCAACAACGAAGGAACTGGCAAAGTTGGCCGTAGCAGAACATGAAGCAGGCCGTCCTTTCCAAGTAAGTGTATTTACAGGCGCATCTACAGGACAGAGCACTGATGGTGATTTAGCTTTAGCGCAGGCACTGAAATTCCGTGCTCCCTACACCACTAACCCAGATTTTCGTAAGCATGTCAATATGAATGAAATTGCTTACAACGACCTTCACCTAAGCCACATGGCACAGGAGCTACGTTACGGCTTCTACGGCAAGCTGAACTGGGGTATCTTGGAAGTGTGCGACATTGAGGAGAAAGACGGAAAGGTTCGCGCTTATCTGACCGCAGCTGGTGGCATCAGCCCTACCGTAGCCATGTTGGCAGAGCACATTATCTTGGAGTTGAATGCATTCCACTCAAAGGGCGCTAAGCTGTTGCACGATGTATACCAGCCACTTGACCCACCTTATCGCAAACCTATTCCAATCGAGCATGTAAGTGACCGCATCGGTACTCCATACGTGGAGATTGACCCAGCGAAGGTAGTAGGTGTAGTTGAGTGCAACATTCCTGACGAGGCACGCGGTTTCAAGGGTGAAGACCCAATCACTACTCAGATTGGCCACAATACTGCTGAGTTCCTAGTAAACGACATGAAGCGTGGTATCAACCCAAGCACCTTCCTGCCATTGCAGAGTGGTGTAGGAACTACTGCTAATGCTATCCTGGGTGCACTGGGCAAGGATAAGAACGTGCCTGACTTCAACATCTACACTGAGGTATTACAGGATTCTGTGGTAGCTATGATGCTGGAAGGTCGTGTAAAGGATGCTTCTGCATGCTCACTGACCGTTACCAACGACTGCCTGATGCAGGTATATGACAATATTGATTACTTCAAGGATCATCTGACTTTGCGTCAGAGCGAAATCTCCAATTCTCCTGAGGTAATTCGTCGCTTAGGCGTCATTGCCATCAATACAGCTATTGAAGTTGACATTTATGGCAATGCTAACTCTACTCAAGTAAGTGGTACTAAGATGATGAATGGTATTGGTGGTTCAGGCGACTTTGAGCGCAACGCTTACATCAGTATTTTCACTTGTCCATCTACTGCAAAGGGTGGTATGATTAGTTCTATCGTACCTTTCGTGAGCCATCAGGATCACTCAGAGCATGATGTGAATGTGATTGTAACTGAGCAAGGTGTAGCCGACCTGCGTGGCAAATCTCCATTGGAGCGTGCAAAGTGCATCATCGAGAATTGTGCACATCCTGACTACAAGCAACTGTTATGGGACTACCTCAAGATTGCCAAGGGTGGTCAGACTCACCACTACCTGCCAGCAGCCTTTGCATTCCACGATACATTGGCTCGCAAGGGTGACATGCACTTGACAGACTTTGCTGAATACATGAAATAAGGATACACGCCTTATTGATAATAAGAACACCGCAAAGCGAAAAAACTTTGCGGTGTTCTTTATATAGCAGAAAGAGTTAATCATTCACCAACAACTCACAGATGGCATCTTGCAGAGCACGTGCCTCACTGGCCTTCAACTGGTTTTGGCACATGATGGCAAAAGCAAGGTAGCATTTTGAGTTGGTTTCCAAGTAGCCAGCCAAGGTATTGATGCCCGTATAAGAGCCCGTCTTTGCATGAACACGCTGATAAGCAGGAGTTCCTCTGCGCATACGGTTCTTCAAGGTACCATCCACCCCTGATACAGGTAAAGAACGGAACAGATGGGGGAAAATGTTATCGTGGTTGTAAGCATATCGTAAGAAAGCCACCAGCAAGTCGGGTGTCACATAATCGTACATCGAAAGACCACAACCATCAGCAAAGCGATAGTCATCAGGGTTCAAACCCATTGCCCTAACAAACGCTTGCACTGCCGCCAAACCCTCTTCTGCTGAGACATGTCTTTTCCCAGAAACCTGTACGCCCAAACGAGTTAACATCGCCTCGGCATCGAGGTTGTCGCTCTCCTTTAGCATTTGTTTCAGCACTTTTTGCACAGGTGTTTCATACACAGCCGCCAAATGACATGAGTCGTTTTGTTGCAATTCGGCAAAACCATACCAAGGTTGCATCAAAGTGAATTTCATGCCCAAACGTTCCAGAAAAGTGTGCATAAAGAAGTCTTGTGACGAATGGACATTAATCTCCTCCACCCGCCGAGCAGCAACATTGCCACTGACAGTAATATCATTGGCATTGTTTATCCAGTCACGCATTACTGTAAATTTGCCAGCTGAAGCCGTTTTGGTCTTGGTTTCATTAATAATATTGAAATAAGTGGAGTTAGGTTTCACTTCCAAAATAGCAGGTTCACCAACAGTAGTAGGGATAGCCGTCACCTTGACAAAGCCCTTATTAAGCATCAAAGGCGAAAGATAAGGCTGAAAACTTTCTGGATTGTCATCCCACATCCACCCACTTCCCCAATAGAGTGAGTCACGCATCGACACATCACCATAGACCTGTCCAGCTATCACATGGAATGGTAGTGCCGACGTCAAATCCACCAAAGTATCTAGGGCGGTTTCCATCAGTTCAGGATCCATGCCCCCTATCACATACAAGTCGCCTTGTAAGGTATCATTGGCTATCTCCCCATTATACCACACCTCAGTGCGGAAGGGCTCTTGAGCTCTGGGTTGGTTCAAAGAAGTGATAGCAGTAATGAGTTTTTGTGTAGAAGCAGGACGACAAAGCCTATCAGCCTGATAGGTATACAGAGGTTGGTTCTCATTTAGGTCGAATACCGACACACCCACCATTCCACCTTTAGGCATCTTAGCCTGAATCAATGAATCAAGACGATAGGTAAGCGTGTTGACATTCCTCTTTTGAGCGATTGCCAAGAGAGGAAATGCTAACAATAATATGAGTATTAACTTTTTCAATTACCAAATCTTTACTCGTTTGTCTTCTGGACGCCACATTTTGTCACCTTCCTTTACGTCGAATGCCTCATAGAATTCAACAGTATTGGACAAAGGCCCTAATACACGCCACTTAGCAGGTGCATGCTCGTCACTCTTCACACGGGTAGCCAAAGCCTCAGGACGAAACTGCATCATCCAAGCTTGTGCATGGCCTAAGAAATAACGCTGAGCAGGTGTAAAACCACCAATGATAACATTGTTCTTATACTGGTCAGTCTTCTTGAATGCCTCGAAGCCCATTATCAAACCACCAAGATCGGCAATGTTCTCACCTTGAGTATTCTCACCATTAATGTGCAAGCCATCCACCACTTCATAGTCATCAAACTGTTCAACAATCATCTTGGTCTTAGCCTCGAACTTAGCTTTATCCTCTTCCGTCCACCAGTTGGTAAGATTACCTTCTGCATCGTAATTGCAACCAGTATCATCAAATCCATGCGTCACCTCATGGCCAAACGTGCTGCCACCGATGATGGCATACAAGATAGCATCATCAGGCATACGACCATCGAAGCCTGGCACAATGATGTTACAGCCAGGGATGCAGATCTCATTGTTTGATGGACTATAGTAAGCGTTGTAAGTCTGTGGTTGCATGTGCCACTCTTCTCGATCTACTGGCTGACCATAGCGGCTAATCATACGTTTGAAGTTCCATCCTGCATAGTTCATCATATTACGAACGTAGGAATCACGGGTGATTCCCAACTCGCTCATATCTTTCCACTTGTCAGGATAAGCCAACTTCATATTCACAGCAGCCAATTTCTTCAGCGCTTTCTCTTTAGTTGGTTCACTCATCCAGTCGAGATTCTTGATATGGTTCTCAAACTCCACCTTGATAGCATTTCCAATCTCCACAAACTTCTCCTTGGTACCCTTAGGCAAATATTCGGCAACATATACCTGACCTACCAAATCACCCAACACACGGTTAGTTACATCCACTACATGCTTCCAACGAGGACGAGGTTCCTGTACGCCACGCAAGGTCTTGGAGTAGAAATTAAAGTATTGCATGAAAGTAGCATCATCTAAGTAGTTGGCATAATTGTCAAGTAAGCCCACCTTCAAGTAATCTTTCAGAGTGTTCACGTCAAACTGCCTCAAGTGTCCGTTAAGTGCGGTAAAAAACTCAGGTTGCCCTACCACGATGCTATCCACTTTATTCAGTCCCACAGCATTCAGATAAGTATTCCAGTTGAATGCAGGCATCAATTTGCTTACCTGTGCCACCGACATCTTATTGTAGTTCTTGAATGGATCACGAGTATCTTCCGTCTTACGAGAACTCTTTGCCAACGCCATTTCCAGAGCCATTACCTTATCGGCAGAAGCCTTTGCCTGGGCTTCGTCATAACCCATGGTCTTGAATAGCCCCTGCATATAATCAACGAACTTAGCACGAATGTCAGCCGACTTTTCATCTTCATCAACATAGAACCTACGATCTGGCAAACTCAAGCCTCCTTGACGCATACTTACAGAATTCTCATTGCTATTTTTGTCATCCTGGGAAACGCCCAAATAGAAGAAACCACCACCGCCTATTGAACGCAGATAAGCCAAGGTTGCTGGCAGATCAGCCAACGATTGCATAGCATCAATCTTATCAAACTCAGGCTTCAGTTCATTAATACCATTGGCATTCAGTGACACACTATCCATACCAGAGGCATAGAGATCACCTATTTTCTGCTTATTGCTACCCTTAGGGTTCTCCGTGGCAGATGCCTCTAAGCAAATCTGATATACCTGTGCTTGAACAGTGTCATCAACAGCAGTAAAGATACCCGTACTCTGCTCGGAGGCAGGGATGGGATGCTGCTTAAACCAAGTGCCGTGGGCATACTCGAAAAAGTCATCTTGCGGACGAACGGAATTATCAATATGAGACAGAATGGGGTCAATCGACTCCTGTTTTTTGTTACATGATGCCAACACCACCATAGCACCTATGGCAAGGCACGAAAATGTTTTCAACCAGTTACTTTTCATTGCTTTATTTATTAAATTTAGTTTGCAAAGATAGAATTAAAAATTGGAATTGCTACAAAGCTTCCCTGAATATCTCTCCCACGGTAGGATGGGGAAAGACAATCTTCTTCCATTCTTCACGCTTGAGTTGCAACTCTATCGCCATGCCAGCCAAAGTGATAATCTCGGATGCAGGATTACCGAATACATGTGCTCCAAGTAGAGTATCATCGTCAGCAAAAAGGAGCTTGCAAACGCCATTCACCCCCTCATTCTCGGCTACAAAGCGACCAGAGAATGCCATCGGCAACTTCACCACTTGATAGGACTTGCCAGTTTGTTGCAAAGTTTCCTCAGTCATGCCAACCCCAGCTACCTCTGGATTGGTATATACCACACCTGGTATAGCACGATAGCTCATGGCATCTTGTTTGCCAAGAATAGTATTCACAGCTACTTCAGCCTCTCTAACAGCAGTATGTGCCAAGAGCGAAAAGCCCGTCAGGTCACCACACACATATACATCAGGCACTGAAGTCTGCATCTTATCGTTTACTATAACACGTCCTCGCTCATCCGTCTTTAATTGCAGGTTCTCCAAGCCAAAGCACTTAGTTACAGGACGTCTGCCTACGCTCATCAACAGTTTGTCAGCCTCAACAGATTCCATAGCGCCGTCTTTCTCAAAAAAAACCTTTGTAACCAATCCTTCTTCATAAGATACCGATGTTACCTTCGAACTCAGATGGAATGTCACACCCTTCTTGACATATTCGGCACGAAGTAATGAGGCAATCTCCTTGTCCAGACCACCCAATATTTCATCCATCATCTCTATCACAGTCACGTTCACACCCAGACTATTGAAGAAAGAGGCAAATTCCATACCTATTACGCCACCACCAATTATAACCAAAGACTGTGGAAGCTCTTTGTTATCTAAAGCATCACGATGGGTCCAGTAAGGAGTCTTGTCAACGCCTGGAATGGGTGGGATAAAGGTATCGGAGCCTGTGCAGATAATCAGGTGCTCACACTCGTACACCTCTTCGCCACAACGTACATGGTGCGCATCATTGATATAAGCTTCTCCACTAATAATGGTAACCTGGTGTTGGGTAAGCTTCGCCTTTACTCCCAACACCAACTTACGCACAACTTTCTGTTTTCTGGCGATGATCTTTGGCAAGTCAAAACTCACCTCACTTGCGTTCACTGCATATTTGGCAGCATGGGCAGCATTATCAAATGTTTTGGCAGAGTATAGCAAGGTCTTGGTTGGGATACACCCCTCATTCAAACACACACCACCTAAGTTTTTCTTCTCAAACAGTACTACACTCAGTCCTGCCTTACCAGCTGTTTCAGCTGCAGTATAGCCAGCAGGACCACCACCGATAATCGCTACATTATACTTCATTGCTATTTCGTTTTTTATTGATCAAAGCTATAAATTCATTTTCTTTTACTGGCATTAACGCCTCCGTTCTGTTGCCATGATGCACCAACACACATCTCATGAGTCCGAAGCCAAACAATCTTATCTGACAAGATTGTTCTACGCCTGTCAGCTCTGCTACAGGAATCGTCTTTCCTTTCATAAAGCGCCCATAATACAGCACCAACTCCCCATCTGACGTGATGGTATAGGTAGTATGTATCAGTTTCTCAATACTCACTATCAGTATCGCTACCATCAGCAAAGCCAATACAATATGCTTGTCCCACAATGCCCAAATAGTCATTGCAGCAACGAGAAAAAGAAACAAATATTGTCCTATTGTGATGCGAGCATGAAAAATTCTATTCATCTTTGTTTGTTTTTGCCGCTAAGTTACGTATTTTTGTGGAAACAAAGAAATATAAACTCATATGATTTATAAGTACGACTTCCTGATTATCGGGGCAGGTGTAGCTGGTTTAAGTTATGCCCTTAAAATTGCGAGAGCCCAAAAAGGCAAAGTGTGCATCATCTGCAAAACCACGTTAGACGAAGCCAACACCAAGTATGCACAAGGTGGCGTTGCCAGTGTGACCAACCTCGAACTGGACAACTTCGAGAAACACATCGAAGATACTATGATAGCTGGTGATTATATCAGCGACCGCAGAGCTGTGGAACAAGTGGTGCACAACGCGCCTTCACAAATCCAGGAACTGGTACAGTGGGGGGTTAACTTCGACCGCAAAGAAGATGGCGAGTTCGACTTGCATCGAGAAGGCGGACACTCAGAGTTCCGCATTCTGCACCATGCCGACGATACAGGCGCAGAAATCCAACGCGGATTGATGGAGGCTGCACGCAATAACCCAAACATTGAGATCAAGGAGAATCATTTCGCCGTAGAGATAATCACACAGCATCATCTAGGACGTGTGGTTACCCGTCGCACCCCTAATATTGAATGCTATGGCGCATATATTCTCAACCCAGGTACGCAGAAGGTAGATACTTACCTGAGCAAAGTCACACTCATGTGTACAGGCGGCTGTGGTGCTGTCTATCAAACCACCACTAACCCTGTTATTGCTACAGGCGATGGGGAGGCAATGGTGTATCGTGCCAAGGGTACGGTACAGGACATGGAATTTGTTCAATTCCACCCCACATCACTCTATCATGTAGGAGAAACACATCCTGCCTATCTTATTACAGAGGCAATGCGTGGTTACGGAGGCATCTTGCGCTTGCCTACAGGGGAGACCTTCATGGAGAAATACGATGAACGCTTATCATTGGCTCCTCGCGACATCGTGGCGCGTGCAATCGATAAGGAAATGAAGATTCATGGCATCGACCATGTGTGTTTGGACGTGACCCACAAAGACCCTGAAGAGACCAAGCATCACTTCCCCAATATCTACAAAAAGTGCCTTTCCATCGGAATAGATATTACCAAAGACTATATCCCTGTTCGTCCAGCTGCTCATTATATGTGTGGTGGCATCAAGGTAGATTTAAACGGTTGTTCTTCCATCAAGCGCCTTTATGCCATTGGCGAATGTTCATGTACAGGCTTGCATGGTGGTAATCGTTTGGCATCCAACTCACTTATCGAGGCTGTGGTTTATGCTGATGCTGCTGCTAAGCATTCTTTGGCGCATGTAGATGAATACTACTTCAACGATGCCGTACCAGAGTGGAACGACGAGGGAACGCTGACTAACGAAGAGAAGGTGCTAATTACACAAAGTGTTCGCGAGGTAGGCGAAATCATGAGCAACTATGTAGGCATCGTGCGTAGCGATCTGCGTCTGTGGCGTGCTTGGGACCGTCTTGACCTGCTCTATGAAGAGACAGAAAAGTTGTTCAAGAAGAGCAAGGCCGACAAAGACATCTGCGAACTTCGTAACATGATTAACGTAGGGTATCTCATCACTCGTCAGGCTTTAGAACGTAAGGAATGTCGTGGCTTGCACTACACTACTGACTACCCTCTTCATGCCTACGACAAGAAATAACCTAACATTAAGGAAGGGGATGAAGCAACGAAAGCAAAACACCAAGCTATATATTAGCACAGCGTTTGTTGTTATTCTTGCCGCCTTGTT
This sequence comes from Bacteroidaceae bacterium, assembly GCA_016284115.1. The sequence continues at coordinate 1,590 of JAEEOD010000021.1, read as the reverse complement.
TGCTTCGTTACCGTTAGGAAAGAAACAGGTTAAGGAGCCAATGACAAAATTTTTAGTGCCAGTTGACACCTTAGTGGAAACACTTACTATGAGTCCTAGCCCAACGGCCTTGTACTAGGACTCGTTGGGCTATATCAATGTAAATAAGCAAGATAGCAGCATCCTTGTCAGTCTGATGTACGCCCGTAACGATAACTTTACAGGCAAGTTGCTCTACCAAGATTTGCGCGAGGCCTACCTGCATCCTGATGCTATCACTCCTTTGCTGAAAGCTCAACAATTATTGCAACAAGTTCAACCCGATTACCACCTCATTATATTTGATGCTGCACGACCGATGTACATCCAGCAACAAATGTGGGATGTGGTAAAGGGTACCCGTCAACAGAACTATGTGTCGAATCCTGCACATGGTGGCGGGTTGCACAATTATGGACTTGCAGTAGATGTGAGTATTGCCAACTCACAAGGTGACACCATACCTATGGGCACCAAAGTTGATCACTTAGGACGTGAGGCGCATACGGACTACACAGCCATCAGTCCAGAGGCGTTACAAAACAGAAGATTGCTGATTAGTGTAATGCGAGAAGCAGGCTTCCGTTCGTTGCCCTCTGAGTGGTGGCATTTCAATTTAGTGAGTCGCAATGTGGCAAGGGAGAGATATAAAGTGATCCCGTGAAGAGAGAGGAATGGATACTTTATTAAAGCAGTTTATTCAGGAGCATAGGGAGGATGATGTTCGCCTGCTCGCCTTGCAGGCAAGCCGTTATCCCAACATTGACATGCCCACTGCCTTGACACAGATAGCCGGTTGGCAAAGCATACGTGAAAAGGTGCCAACCTGGGCTACTTGCGATGACATCATTTATCCATCTCATCTGCCATTGGAGCAATGCTCGTCGGAAGCTACTGCCATATATAAATATGGTGTAGTGTCAACACTGGGTGAGCATGAAACCTTTGCCGACCTCACAGGTGGCTTTGGCATTGACTGTTGGTTTATGTCTCAAGCTTTCCAACATACCACTTATATAGAACGCCAAGAGGAACTAGTGAAGATTGTGCAACATAACTTTGAAGTATTACCCTCCAGAAGCACTTCTGACAATATCCATTATCCATTATCCATTATCCATTATGATGCTGAGTCATGGATTCGAGACCTTCCATCTTCCATCAGCTGGCTCTACCTCGACCCTGCCCGCCGCGACACACATGGTGGCAAGACCGTCGCCATCAGTGATTGTGAACCAGATGTAAGTGCTTTGGAAGAAACCCTGGTACAAAAAGCAGGCAAGGTGATAGTGAAGCTCTCCCCAATGCTTGACCTTGATTTAGCCTTGCACCAACTCAAACATGTACAAGAGGCACATATCGTTTCCGTAGATAATGAATGCAAGGAGTTGTTATTGATATTAGACAAGGATACCAGCACAGACATAGAAGTAACTCCTATTCATTGCATCAATATCAAGAAGGAAGAGGTACAGGCATTTACCTTCACTAAGATAGAAGAGCAACAAGCCAATTATGAATTGGCTAAGAGCATAGGGCTATACCTCTATGAGCCCAATGCCTCTATCCTAA
>JAEEOD010000280.1 GCA_016284115.1 Bacteroidaceae bacterium | reverse complement strand
TGGAATCTAGGTTCCAGGCATCGGTAGCGTCAATAATGTCCTGTAACTCCCCTTGACGAGCCATCAATTTGTCCATTTTGTCGGGATCTTCATAATATTCTGGCTCACCAAACTTGAGATTGATTTCCTCATATTCCTTCAAGGCGTTCACAGCTTCTGCCGTACCTTCCTGCACAATCTCTTTCACCGTCTTTTGAGGATCCAAATAAGGATCCTGAGGCAAGTAGCCCACAGTATAACCAGGAGAGAATACAACCTGCCCTTCGTACTGGTTGTCCAATCCGGCTATAATTTTCATCAAAGTGGATTTACCAGAGCCATTCAGGCCGATGATGCCAATCTTGGCTCCATAAAAGAACGAGAGGTAAATGTTTTTCAATACTTGTTTGTTGGTCTGCCTGATGGTCTTATTCAAGCCTACCATAGAGAAAATTATCTTCTTGTCATCTACTGTTGCCATAGTTTTATAGTATTATTTTGTGCAAAGATAAGAAATAATCTGAGTTTTTCACTATCTTCGCAGCTGTTTTAAACAAGAATATGATTATTGTTGCCACTATACTGATTTATTTTGCGCTTCTATGGACAGTAAGTCGTTTTGTCACTCGAAAAAGCAGTAATGATGCATTTTTCCGTGCCGAACGCAAGTCTCCTTGGTATATGGTGGCATTCGGCATGATAGGTGCCTCCATCTCGGGTGTGAGTTTTGTATCGGTACCGGGTATGCCTGTACACATCAACATGTACTATTTACAGATGTGCATGGGATTCATTTTGGGCTACTTTGCCATTGCTTTTATCCTATTACCCATCTATTATAAACTGAATCTCACCACCATCTATAGCTACCTACGCCAAAGACTTGGCATCATAGCGTACAAGACAGGAGCATCATTCTTTTTACTCAGCAAGATGACACGTGCTGCTGTGAGTTTTTATGTGGCATGCATGCTGCTGCATCGGTTTGTATTAGAGGCACAAGGCATTCCTTTTTTCGTCACAGTGGTGGGCATGGTGGCACTTATATGGCTCTATACTCATCGGGGTGGTGTGAAGACACTGGTATGGACCGACACATTTCAAACGCTTTGCCTTTTTGGGGCATTGATATTGATTATCGTCAATGTGGCAGATGCTTTGGGCATGACAATGGGAGAAGCTGTGAAAGTCGTTAAGGATAGCGCTTATAGCCAAGTATTCCTTTTCGACGACTGGTTCTCGAAGCAAAACTTCTGGAAACAATTTCTAAGCGGTGTGTTTGTGGTAATCGTGATGACGGGTCTCGACCAAGATATGATGCAGAAGAACCTTACCTGCAAAACGTTGAAGGAAGCGCAGAAAGATATGTGTACTTATGGCTTCTTTTTCGTTCCTGCCAACTTGCTGTTTCTCAGCTTAGGTGTATTGCTCATTATGCTTACCCAGCAACAAGGACTGCAACTGCCAGCCAATACCGACGACCTGTTGCCTATGTTTGCAGCTACTGGAGAGTTGGGTGCTACCGTCACTGTTTTGTTTACCATTGGCATTGTAGCAGCTTGCTTCAGTAGTGCCGACTCTGCTCTTACGGCTCTCACCACCAGTTTCTGCATAGATATCAAAGAGCGACCTCAAGATGAAAGTTTGCGCCACAAGTCACATATTGCTATCTGCATAGTATTTGCAGTGTTTATTCTTGTGTTCCGCATGGTGAACAGTACCAACGTAATTGACGCCATTTATACCCTCTGCTCTTACACCTACGGCCCATTATTGGGCTTGTTTTCCTTTGGCCTGCTTACTCATCGCACACCCAAAGACCGCTTAGTACCATATATCGCTGTAGCATCGCCCATCATTTGCTACTTTATCGACACCCTTACTACCCATTTCACTGGCTATACCTTCGGCTATGAACTGTTGATGCTGAACGGACTGCTTACCTTTATTGGACTGTGGACGGTAAGCAAAAAGTCCCAATCCATCGAATAATAAAGCATCATTTCATTCCAATATCTGCCACCCCCCGACGTAAAGGTTGCTATCATTCGTTCCAGTATCTGGCACGGATGGTTCCAGTATCTGCTACGAGTCATCGCAGTATCTCCTATCCCCCTATAGAAATGCCTCCTTTCACGTACGCAAGATACTGCGGCCACCCATAGCAATATCTCCGTTCGACAACGGCAAATATCACGACAAAAATCATCGTCATCGTTATATACCACACCCCCTATACACCCCTCCCCTTTGTAGGCTCCCCCTCTATTTATAGAGGAGGGGGAGCCGTAGAAGGGAGGGGGTTACCAAGGGGGAATGGTATATCAACTGATGAAATGCCGTGATTCGCTTTGCCATGTCGAAAAAACTTACTACTTTTACAACAAAATTCTACATAAAATCTTTGTTATGGCTACAAAAAAGACTACGACCAAGAAGACCACAAAGAATGGGGTGACCGTAACAACCACGACCACCACTACTTCATCGTCAACCAAGAAGAAACGCAAGAAGACATCTGGCACACAGATTATCCCAGGAGTAAATCTTACCATCTCATGGAAGAAATTGCTGGGCATCACAAAACTGAAACGGTGGTTTACCAGCAAAACAGGCATCCCTACTACGGAAGCTGGCATTGAACGAAAGATAGGGCGATGGCTCATCGGGCTAATTACGGGTGGCAACAAGAAAAAAGAAGAGAAGAAAACCGAGAAGTTTTCCTCTTTAGGAGAAGGAATGGACCCTTCTACAAGCAATTTGATTGATACAAATCAAGAAAATGCAGGGTGATTTCTTAATATTCTAAAAAAAACGACATCGTTTTAGCGGTTTTTATAAATCTTTTTCCTAACTTTGAAGTCGATTATGAATTTTTTATCATTTTTATTAACAATATCATGAAAGAAAAGAACGGAATTTCAAGAAGAGATTTCCTGAGCTATTCAGCTCTGGGTCTTGCCAGCTTAACCATCTTACCAAGCTGGGCTAATTCTAACGGCGTTAAGGTTGCTCCAAGTGACCGCGTTGTATTAGGTTTTATCGGTCTGGGTCAGCAGGCACTGAACGACTTCGGTGGCTTTGCAGGTTGCGACGGTGTTCAGGTAGCAGCTTGCTGCGACGTTGACACTATGAAGACTGAGCGTTTCCGCAGAAGAATCGCACAGTGGCAGCAGCAGAAGGGCATGAACGAGCGTTGCGACAAGTACGAGAACTACGAGGACTTGCTGGAGCGTAGGGACATCGATGCTGTTGAAGTAGCATCTCCTGACCACTGGCATGCACTGCAGGCAATCCACGCTTGCCAGGCTGGCAAGGACGTATACTGCCAGAAGCCTTTGACTTACACTATCACTGAGGCTTATGCTGTTGAAGCAGCTGTTCGTCAGAACAAGCGCGTATTCCAGGTAGGTAGCCAGCAGCGTTCAAGTGGCGAGTTCCAGAAAGCTATCGAACTGATTCAGGCAGGTAAGATTGGTCACGTAGAGAAGATCTACTCAAAGGTTGGTGATCCTCCACGTCCAATCGAGAAGATGTATGAGGAGTTTGGTGGTGTGCAGAAGATTCCTGCTAACCTGAACTTCAACTTGTGGTTAGGCCCATTGAACGATCCTAAGATCGAGTATAACGACCAACTCTGCCCACCTATCAAGTTGGAGCCAGAGCAGCGTGAGGCATTCTGGGGTGCTTGGCGTTGGTATCGTGAGACCGGTAACGGTTATACCGCTGACTGGGGTGCTCACATGCATGATATCGCTAATGCAGCTATGGGTTATGATGGTTTGCAGCCAGTTGAATACTACCCACGTGGCACTTGGGGTGAAGGTGAGGCTTACTCAGCACGTTACCCGAATGGTACTATCCTGATGGAGCATGCATATCTGACCAAGGACATGGACGGTGAGGACAATCCTAATGCACAGGGTCTGAAGTTCATTGGTACCAAGGGTTGGATCAACGTAGCTCGTGGTTATCTGGAGTGCTCAGACAACTCACTTGTTCCTGAGAACCTGCGCGGCAACAAGCCACGTATGATGACTCCAGAAGAGCGTCAGAAGATGTTTGAGGAATATGCTAAGCGTGCTGCTCAGGCAGAGCGTGGTGGCCAGCGTCGTGCTGCTCAAAACTTCGAGACCAGCTCACCTCACATGCAGAACTTCATCGACTGCGTACGTAGCCGTCAGAACCCGATTGCTCCAGTTGAGGCTGGTACAAGCTCTGCAGTATTCTGCTGCTTGTGCAACATCGCTTACGAGCTTGGACGTTCAGTGAAGTGGAATCCTGCTACTCGTTCATTTGTTAACGATAAGGAGGCAGCTGCTCACCGTCTGTACTACTACGACTATCGTCGTCCTTATGAGTTGCCATATCTTGACAAGCGTTGCTAATTCCCTGTTATCAGGAATTTATATTAAGAGTCCCCGAGACGAAAGTCTTGGGGATTTTTACTTTTCAACATTACGATAAAACCTTCAGTCCGATAATAGAACCGATAAGGGTCGTCAGGAAGAACAGCCGCCAGAATGACGCTGGCTCACGAAAGATGAAAATGCCAATGATTACGGCCCCAGCCGCCCCTATGCCCGTCCACACTGGATAGGCTATGCCTAATGCTATTGTCTGTGTCGCCTTTGCCAATAATACGGCACTGAGTACATAGAAAAAGGAGAATGCTGCTATCCAGCTCCACCATTCACTGCCAATAACCTCTTTTGCTCTTCCAAGACAATACGTGAAGCCTACTTCACATAGTCCTGCACTAATCAATATTAACCAATTCATTTGTAGAAAAGCCTGTTTGAGGGCTGCAAGACTATCTCGGCGACTCCTTCTAAGGCACTGCAAAGATACACAATTATCTACTACGACAATGTTTTTTTGATTTATATCAATTGATACAACAAGAAAATAGTTGTATCTTTGTAGAAAGTCTACTACATGACTCTGAAAGAGACAAAGACATCCTTAGACATAGCTCGTGAGATGACGGAACGCTTCACTCACTTAGATGATGCAGACTTGCAGCTGCTGGCTGGTATACTGGTACGCAAGGAAGTGAAACGTGGAGAAATCATCATACCTGACGGTGTGATTAGCCGTGACCATATTTATATAGAGAAAGGACTGATACGACAATATTATTATAAGAATGGCCATGACGTGACGGAGCATTTCTCCACAGAAGGTGACACGGTGATGAGTATTGAGAGTCTTTACGCTGGCGTAGCCAACCACCTATTAGCTGAGACATTGGAACCTTGCATCCTGTGGTATCACAATTACAAGAAGTTTATTGAGCTGACGGAACGTTCTTTCGGTATTGCACGCTATTACCGTATTTTCCAAGAAGACGACCTCATCATTACGCAGCACAAGGCAGATGCTTTCCGCTTTGAAAGCTCGCGTGAACGTTATGAACGGTTCGTGAAGGAATACCCTGAAGCTGCCCAGCGTGCTCCTCTGCAACATATCGCCTCTTACCTGCTGATGACTCCCGAAACATTGAGCCACATCAGATCAGGCGTGAAATAAAAGTATAATAATCCCCTATTCCGTTATCTCTATCAGAATACCATCAGGTCCCACAATGCAGCTCTCATAATAGCCATCACCTGTAGTCCGTGGTCCGCTGAGCAATTGATATCCGGCTTTCACCAACCGGACAGTAAGGATATCTACACGTTCTTTGCTGCCCACCGACATTGAAACATGGATATAGCCCAGATGCAGAGACTCATCAGCCCTACCCTCCTGCACATCGGGGCGATTCATCAGTTCCAGTCGGGTGTCACCACCAAGAAATTCTCCATCAACCTCATCGACGAGAGTTTCGTGGCTCAGGCCGACTACTGCGGCACAGTGAGCGGTGCGAAGGTGGATAAGTCGGGCGTGTTTGAATACCATCTGGGCGAGGCTGGCACACCAGTCATCGAGAAGTCGCCACTAGTCATGGAGTGTGAGGTCATCGACACCTACCAGATAGACAATTTCAACAACTACATCTGCTCCATCAGCCACACCTACGTGAACGAGGAACTGCTGGGCGAGAACGGCAAGCTGGACTACAACCTGCTGAAGCCTGTAGTCTTCGAAATGCCTACCTACAAGTACCTGCGCACAGGCGAAGTGATTGGCGACTGCGTGAAGATGGGCAAGGCGTGGGCTGCCGAACAGTCTAGATGATTTTTTCTCATTCTCTCTTTTTCAATATTGCCACAAGATGATTATCTTTGTCGGCAGATAGAGGAAGAAGAATGAAAAGAATCTGCTATAGTATCTTAGCCTTACTAATGCTCTGCTGTGCATCAGCATGCCACCAGCCACAGTTGGAGGCTATTCCTGATGCCAGCATGAGTATCGGAACTACGCTGTCCAACCAGACTGTCAATACTTTCGCTGAAGACTCTGAGGGCTATATCTGGATAGGCACTGCCCGAGGGCTGAACCGCTATAACGGCCATGAATACCATCAGTATTTTGCCAATCCTGACGATTCTCTAAGCCTCACTTCCAATTCTGTAACAGCCTTGCTATGCGACTCCAAGCATAGGCTCTGGGTAGGCACCATCAATGGGCTCAACCTTTGGCTGGGCGAAAACAAGTTCCTCCAAATCCCTATAGACTTACGTTACAGAAATATCACTCAGCTGTTGGAAACCTCAGATGGGCGCATCTTGGTCAATCTGGTAGAGCAACTCTGTGAATACATCCCTGAAACAGGCGAACTTCGCATACTCATTGAAGATTTCGACCCAGAGCAGTCTTATGTCAACGCCTGCCTACTCGACGAGCAGGGTAATCTTTGGAGTCTGACCCGACACAGCATCCGTTGTTTCAGCACCAGTACCATGGAGCTGAAGCAGTCTTACCCCATCCCTTTTGAACCAGAATACACAGAAAAGCTACCACACGATGAGGTATGCTATCTGCATGAGGGGAAGATCTCGATATTCAACCTGCAAGAAGGTCAGTTCCAACCTACCCCATCGGTCATTGACACTCATCCGCGTCTTTCAAGATCCAGCGTAGTATCCGTCTATGCCTTTGGCACCTCCCAACTGCTCATGCAGACTGACCAAGGCCTGTTCATATTCGACAGGCAGACAGGGCAAGTGACCGGACAAGACGAGAAAGGGTTTCCCTTCCTTGCACCCAAGCATGACATCACACACCTATTCATCGACTCACATGACAATCTCTGGTTAGGCCAAGGCAGCCAGGGATTTCAGATAGTGAACCAGTCGAAAGGCAAATTCACCGGCCTTCCTACACTTCGCGAACGGTTGCAGGGACACGCCGTTTCATCCATGTCTGCCGACGGTCATCAACACATCTGGATCGCCACGCATGAAAACGAATTGTTTGTTTATGATGAAAATACAGCCCAGCTTACCCAGCTTACCACTGGCGGACTGTTTAAGAAACAGCAGCCTAACGCTATCCCCTTCACCATCCATGCCGACCAAGAAGGAAGGCTTTGGGTCATCAATGAGGGGCAGCTACATGAATGCAGCTATACCAACGGCAAATTGGAATTAAAGCGGAGACATCATGAAATTGCCGAGATAGTCAGTTCGATTAATTCCGGACCGAATGGTGATATCTGGGTAGGCACCAATACCAACCGACTCTATCAGTTGCCCTCTGGAACTTCTGATTTCTCACCGCTCGACTTTGATGTGACCAGCATGTACACCTCCTTCCAGCTGATGCCTCTCAGCAATGGGCACTTAGTTATAGGAAGCGCCTTCAACAATCCCGTTTACCTGAATCCTGCTACGGGAACGCTTTACCGCATCCCCGTCGTTGAAGATATCAGCAACTTCAACTTAGCCACGGCTTTTATGGAAGACTCGCAAGGCCATATCTGGATAGGTACACAGGGCATCGGTGCCTATCGCTATGATCCCGTCAGCCAAGTGAGCACGCATATCGACGGACTGGCATGTGAGGAAATAACTGATATTCTATGCGACGGTCTGGGCAATGTCTGGATTTCTACCCAAAATGGCCTTAGCTGTGTGAATGCCGATGACCTGAGTGTGAGCAACTACACCACATCCGATGGTACAGGAGGCAACCAATATGCTACAGGCTGTGCCGTTCGCTTGTCAGATGGACAGTTGCTCTTTGGCGGTACTCACGGACTCACGGTGGTTGATCCTTCCATACAGACAGAAGTACACAGCATGCCCCTGGTTTTCGAGAGTCTGAGGGTGAACAACCAAGCGATGCGCTTAGATGCCTCTCTGCCGTTAAATCTGAGCCATGACAGTCGGCAGTTTTCTGTCACTTTCACGCCTCTGAACTACCAAAAGAATGAGCAGACACACCACTTCTACAGGCTCGATGGTTTCAACGACCAATGGGTGGACATACACAACAGCCACGAAATCTATTTCTCCAATATCCCTGCAGGACACTACACTCTGCATGTAAGGGCTACCGACCATGACCAGCGACACACTCTGGCTGAGAGCGATCTCACCATCAATATTTCATCTGCCTGGTGGAACACGTGGTGGGCTCGCCTGGCCTATTTGCTCTTCCTTGCAGGCATCGCCTACGTCATTATCCGCTATCGCCGACAGCTATCGACAGAGAAACGGGCCGCAGAGC
>JAEEOD010000279.1 GCA_016284115.1 Bacteroidaceae bacterium | reverse complement strand
ATTCTTGATAAGATGGGGGTGCGTTTCACGGGAATTCTTTCCTGCTCTTTGATGTTGATTGGTGTAGGCATCAAGTATTATGCCGTGACGGCTCCATTGGCTGGTGAGACGTTCAATTTCAATGTTTTGTGGTGGGACGTGCACCTCCCTTTATCAGCTGCCATAGCCAGTTTAGGCTTTGCCATTTTTGGTGTTGGCTATGAGATGTGTGGCATCACGGTGAGCAAGGCGATGGTACGTTGGTTCACTGGTCACGAATTGGCATTGGCAATGGGCATACAGTTAGCGATGGCTCGTTTAGGTACCGCCGCTGCCTTGAGTGTTAGTGCTCCTGTGGCTCGGCATTTCTCCTTGTCTGCTCCTTTACTCTTAGGTTTAATTTGTCTCCTTATCGGTTTGGTGTCTTTTTTTGTCTTCTGCATTCTTGATATACGTTTAGACAAAGATGAACAACGATTAATGGCTGATGAGATAAAACTCAATGATGATGAACAATTTCACCTTCGTGATATTGGCTTTATCTTAAAGAGTTCAGGTTTTTGGCTTGTCACGCTGTTTGTAGTGTTGTTTTATTCTGCCGTGAGTCCGTTTCTGAAGTTTGCAACCCGCTTGATGATTGACAAATATGCCGTTGCCCCTGATATTGCAGGTTTCTTCACCTCTATCGTGCCGTTTGGCACCATCTTGATGACGCCACTCTTTGGCTCTATCTATGACAAATACGGTCGTGGTGTAACGCTGATTATCATAGGTACCGGTTTATTGACATTGGTTCATTTCGGTTTCTCATTGCCGATACATGCCAGCACTTTTGCCATCTGTATGATGGTACTATTAAGCATCGGCTTTTCCTTGACACCAGCTGCTCTTTGGCCTATTGTGCCAAAGATTATGCCGATGAAATGCTTGGGTACTGCCTACTCGTTGATATTCTTTATCCAGAACTTTGGACGTGCCATCATTCCTATGTTTGTAGGCAAGGCAAATGAAACCGATTCTACTTACACCTCTGGCATGCAGATTTTTGCTTGCACTGGCTTTGCAGGGGTACTGGTAGCAGTAGCCATGCTGTATTTGGATAAGAAAAAAGGTTACGGACTCGAAAAACCGAATATCCAATGAAAACGAATTTACTCGATACCGTCCCTGTTCACTCTCCCAAAGTGTGGACAGAGCAGACGTCTGATGGCTGTCTGACATTGGTATATCATCGTTTTCCCAAGGCATGGCTCCGCAAACTTCTAGGCAAGTGGTATTCACCTCAAATACATGTACCTCTGGAACAATATGGCTCTGAGGTATGGCAACTAATAGATGGCATACGCACTACAGAAGAAGTGATACGTGATGTAGTAATGTGTCATCCGGAAGAGGAGGATTTCCCCCAGCGCCTTGCCATGTATATTTCCAAACTGCATCAAGATGGTTTTATTGAGTTGAGAGTCCCATCATATCAATAATTATTTTTATCTTTGCATAAGATAGGCTGTACTATTTGTACCCCAAAACATTTATACTATGACTAACGTCAAGAAATTTATCGCTCCAGGTGCATGGTTCGCTATGACCTACCCAGCTGATTGGCATGAGTTCGAGGGTGGGGAAGAATCATTCCTTTTCTATAATCCCGATGATTGGGATGGTAACTTCCGCATCTCTGCTTTCCGTGGTGAGCATGCTGGCTACGGCCAAGAGACGGTGAATGATGAGTTGAAACGAAGCAAACGGGCACAGGCCGTCATAGTGGGCGACCTCCCTTGTGCCTATAGTTGCGAGGTCTTTACAGAAGAAGGCGAAGCTTACGAAAACCACCAATGGGTAACGGGTATTGGCGATGTGGCATTTGAGGTGTCCTTTGCTACTGCTCAAGGAGCATCTATCCGTAAGGCGCAGGAAGTTATCGCTTCCTTGGAATTGCGCTATCCTGGGGTGAAATATCATGCCGAGACTATTCCAGTACGCCTCATGGAGATTTACCAGATTGATGAGGCTTATGATTGGGTACAATCAGAAATCAAGAAACAGCTTAAGAAAGATTTCCGTGGCGAAGAGGAAGATATTCCGAATATGCAACGAATCATTGACAATGGTTCGCTGAACCCCCGAAAGCGAGATGCCTGGATTGCATTGGGTATCACACTTTGTGTGATTCTTACCAATGAAGTGGATGGGATAGAGTGGATGACACTGATTGATGGCAGTCGTGAAGTGCCAGTATTGGTGAACACTTCAGATGGAAAGATTATCGACCCGATGAAGTTGGTGTGGAGCAAGGTAAAGAATGGAGAAACTGTCAACCTGACTGAAACCTATGAACACATTCTCTGATGGCTATTGCTTTTAATCCCATTTTACAGGTAGAAGGCCTTACTAAATCGTTTGGTGTTCATGTATTGTTTCACGACATCAGTTTTGGCTTGTCGGAAGGACAACATGTGGGCTTGATTGCCAAAAACGGCATTGGTAAATCCACCTTATTAAATATATTGGCAGGTGAAGAACCTTATGATGACGGTAAGATTACTTTCCGTCGTGACTTGCGTGTGGGTTACCTGCCACAAACACCGCATTATCCATCTCATTTATCTATATTGGAGGCTTGTCTGCGACATAGCAGTTGTCGTGTTGACCCTCATAAAGATTATGAACTGGCTGCTAAGCAACTGCTAACCAAGTTGAAGATGACCAACTTGCAGCAACCAATATCTGAATTGTCGGGAGGTCAAGTGAAACGTGTAGCCTTGGTGAATGCCTTGATCAACGACCCTGAATTACTGATATTGGATGAACCTACCAACCACCTTGATTTGGACATTGTGGAGTGGTTGGAAGATACACTGAAACGTAGCACGATGACGTTGCTCATGGTAACACATGACCGCTATTTTCTCGATCGGATTTGCAACCACATCATGGAGCTGGATGCTGAGTCACTCTATCAATATGATGGCAACTATGCCTATTACTTGGAGAAACGTCAGGAGCGTATGGATGCCAAGGCGGTGGAAATAGAACGTGCTAATAACCTCTATCGTACTGAATTGGACTGGATGCGTCGTATGCCACAAGCACGTGGACATAAGGCGCGCTATCGCGAGGAGGCATTCTACGAATTGGAGAAAGTAGCGAAACAACGCATCGTTGACAACAAGGTGCAACTCAATGTAAAATCCACCTATATTGGCAACAAGATATTCGAGGCCGACCACCTGTATAAGTCTTTTGGCGATGTAAAGATACTCGACAACTTCTCATATATCTTCTCTCGCTATGAGAAGATGGGCATCATTGGCAACAACGGCACAGGCAAATCGTCGTTTTTAAAAATCCTTTTAGGTGAATTGTCTATTGACAGCGGAAAATTGGAAATCGGCTCCACTGTGCGTTTCGGCTATTATTCGCAGGAGGGTATGCATTTCGACGAGCAGATGAAGGTGATTGATGCCGTGCGTGACATTGCTGAAGTGGTAGATATGGGCAACGGCAAGCGTTTGGGCGTGTCACAGTTCCTTCAATATTTCTTATTCTCACCTGATACGCAACATAATTTTATCTACAAACTGAGTGGTGGTGAACGTCGCAGGTTGTATCTTTGTACAGTACTGATGCGTAATCCCAACTTCCTAATACTCGACGAGCCTACCAACGACCTTGACATCATGACACTCCAAGTATTAGAAGAATACTTGCAAGGCTTTGGCGGTTGTGTGATTGTTGTCAGTCACGATCGTTATTTCATGGATAAGGTGGTGGATCATATCTTGGTGTTCAACGGTCAGGGCGATATCCGTGACTTCCCGGGTAACTATACCCAATATCGTGCGTGGAAAGAGGAAAAGGAACGCCATGATCGAGAACAGAAAAAGGCAGCACAACCCATAGCTCCCAAGTCTGAACGACAACGGCAGAACGAAAAGCGACGCATGTCATTTAAAGAGAAGCGAGAGTTCGAGCAGCTGGAAAAAGAAATAGAAGCATTGGAGGCTGAGAAGAAACAGCTAGAAACCGATTTGTGTAGTGGTACCTTGTCGGTAGAGGCACTCACCGAGAAATCTAAACGCTTGCCTCTTTTAGAGGCAGAACTGGATGAGAAATCGTTCCGATGGTTGGAATTGTCAGAAATAGAAGGATAAATTTGGATATGTTTTCAACTTGACATACCTTTGCCACGAGATTAAAAAATCATGCTTGAATCATTTTTACATGTGATAGTATTTGGTGTTAGTTTAGGTGGTTGGGTGACTATCTTTACTATGATATGCATCTTTGTGGTGATGGCGAAGTCGCGCATTCCTACAGAGGTAGCTTTTTTAGGAGCACTGACAATACTGCTGGTATTGGGCATCGTCGATGAGAAGGAGGGTATGGCTGGCTTCAGTAGTGAACCAGTTGTGGTGAATGCAGCTTTCTTCGTCATTATCGGCGGACTGATGCAGACGGGCGTGTTATATTGGCTTACCAAGAACGTGCTGGGAGAGGCGCGCAATTATAGCGAAGCTATCATTAAGTTGATGATTCCTACCAGTGTGCTCTCTGCTTTCCTTAGTTCGTCTAACGTGGTGTCATTGCTGATTGATGCTGTTAAAATATGGTCGCGCAAGCTCAACCTTTCCCCCTCTAAACTATTGATGCCCTTGAGCTATGCAGCTTCGTTGGGTGGTATGTGTACGTTGCTGGGTAACTCGTCCAACTTGGTGGTAGCAGGTCTTTATATGAGTAAGACCGGACAAGTCATGAATATCTTTGAACCTATGATACCAGGTATTATTCTCACCGTGTTGGGCATGATCCTGGTGCTGATATTTCAGCGTTTAATCCCAGATAGAGTGTCGTCTGAAGTATCTTTCGAGTCCACCAGTGATTATACCGTCGAACTGCTGGTGCCTACCGACAATCCCCATGTAATGGAAACCGTAGAGGAGGCAGGACTTTACAACCCCAAGGGTGGTTCACTTATTGAGATCATGCACTTCGACCGCGAAATCGTAATGCCCGTACCCAAGGACGAATATGTGATGGGAGGCGATCGCCTTATCTATGCCGGGCAAATCAACGACCTGCTAGAGTTGAAACGCACCCACGGGTTAGCGGCTGCTGACCACCATGTGTGGAGCATCAATGAGATAGATACCAAACGACGCATGCGCACGGCTTATGTCACTTTTGGCAGTGAGCTGATAGGCAAGTCAATGGCCAATAGCAGCTTTGAACGACGCAATAATGTGGCCCTCGTGGCAGTGGCTCGTCAGGGACACCGTGTGGAAGGATTGCCTCGTGAGATCAGTCTGCAAGCTGGTGATACGTTGCTGTTGGAATGTCCTGCCAAGGGCGAGAGTCAGTTGGAGGAGAACAACCGCCGCTCGCTGAAATTCTTCGATAGCCACTTCGTTCCGCAGTTGGGTCCCAAGACCGTTACTTCTGCCATCGTCCTGACGTTGATGTTTCTTATTTCGTCATTCAAGGTACTGCCACTGATCACAGCATCTATGCTTGCTGCTGGTGTACTAATGATGGCAGACTGTTTCCGCATCAACTATTTTACTAAATACATTGTGTGGTAGCTC
>JAEEOD010000020.1 GCA_016284115.1 Bacteroidaceae bacterium | reverse complement strand
GTAGAGAAAATCGATATGGAAGCTGCTGGAGAAGAAGAGGTAGCAGAGAAGGCACCTAAGGCTACTCGTCCAAGAAAGGCTAAGGCTCGTATGGACAAGCGTGATGAGGATGCACTGAATGCTTCTAAGGCTGCTGACTTCATCAAGGAAGAGGATTGATTTATTAACCATTTAACAAGAAAAAAGAATTATGGCTGTAACAATGGCTGATATCACCAAGCTCCGCAAGATGACGGGTGCTGGTATGATGGACTGTAAGAATGCACTGACTCAGGCAAACAATGACTTTGATGAGGCTGTAAAGATAATCCGCGAGAAGGGTAAGGCTGTGGCTGCTAAGCGTTCTGACCGTGATGCTTCTGAAGGTTGTGTATTGGTGAAGGTGGATGGTAACTTCGGTGCTATGATTGCCCTGAAATGCGAGACCGACTTCGTAGCTAACAATGCTGACTTTGTGAAGCTGACTCAGGATATCCTGGATGCTGCTGTGGCAAACCGCTGCAAGACACTGGATGAGGTAAAGGCTTTGAAGTTGGGTGACCGTACCGTAGCTGAGGCTGTTACTGATCGTAGTGGTATCACTGGTGAGAAGATGGAGTTGGATGGCTACAATGTGCTGGAAGGTGAGGGCATCTCTACCTACAACCATATGAGCAAGAACTTCCTCTGCACCATGTGCTTGCTGAACAAGCCTGGTTTCGAAGAGGCTGGTCATGAGGTAGCTCTTCAGATTGCTGCTATGAACCCTGTTGCTGTTGACGAGGCAAGCGTTCCTCAGTCTGTTAAGGACAATGAGTTGAGCGTAGCTATCCAGAAGACCAAGGACGAGCAGGTTAACAAGGCTGTTGAGGCTGCTTTGAAGAAGGCAGGTTATAACCTCTACATTGCTGAGAATGAAGATCACCTGAACGAAGGTATCATGAAGAAGATGATTACCGAGGAGCAGGCTGACGACATTCGCCGTATCAAGAAGGAAGTTGCTGAGCAGAAGGCAGCAAGTCTGCCTGAGCAGATGATTCAGAATATTGCTAACGGTCGTATGGCTAAGTTCTTCAAGGATGTATGTTTGTTGAAGCAGGAATACAACAAGGACGCTAAGCTGACCGTTGCAGAGTATCTGCAGAAGTTCGACAAGGATTTGACCGTTGTTGACTTCAAGCGTTTCAACCTGCGTGCTGAGTAATTTATCACGTAATAAGTTAAAAGAGGATGTTCCGTTGGAGCATCCTCTTTTTTATTTACAGTCCTTATTATCCTTTAGGCTTGGTCTGTGTATATCCTTTTGTTATCAACAGATCAAGCACCCGTTGCTTAAAATCTCCCTGGATGATTATTTCCCCATCCTTGGCCGTACCACCTACACCACAACTGCTTTTTAAGAGTTTGCCTAAAGATTTCAGGTCTTCTTCAGAGCCAACGAAGCCTGTTACCAAAGTAACTGTCTTACCTCCACGGTTCTTGCGGTCCAGACTCACTCGAAGCTTTTGTTGTTGTGGGGGAAGGGTAGTCTCTTCCTCCTCTTTCGCGGTCTCATATTTGAAATCTGGATTAGTGGAATACACCACATTCAGTCTGTCTTTCCAATCGTTACTCATCATTATATTTTATTCTTTTCCGCAAAAATAAGCAAAAGAATGGTAAGTTGTCAATGAAAAACAGTAAATTTGCGTATTAAACTATCACTCATTATGAAGATTATCTGCATTGGCATGAACTATGTTCTCCATAAAGAAGAACTAGGACATACGGAGGCGACGCCAGAGCCTGTGATATTTATGAAACCTGATTCAGCCATCTTGCGCGACGGCAAGCCTTTCTTTTTGCCTAACTTTTCTGATAACCTGCAATACGAAACTGAGGTGGTGGTGCGCATCAGTCGTTTGGGCAAAGCCATCAGTCCGAAGTTTGTGCGTAGATATTACGATGAGGTGACGGTGGGTATCGATTTTACTGCCAGGGATTTGCAGAGCCGTTTTAGGGTAGAGGGACATCCTTGGGAGTTGAGTAAGGGCTTTGACGAGAGCGCAGTGATTGGTGAGTTTGTGCCATTGAGCGAGGTGGGGAATGAGGTGCAGAACTTGCATTTCCACCTGGATATTGATGGAAATACGGTACAACAGGGCTTTACGGCCGATATGCTCTTTACTGTGGATGAAATCATTTGCTATGTGAGTAAGTTTATGACCTTGAAGATAGGTGACTTGATATATACTGGTACTCCTGTGGGTGTAGGGCGAGTAGCCGTAGGACAGCATTTGCAAGGGTACTTGGAAGGCCATAAGTTGCTGGATTTTTATGTAAGGTAATAATGAAGATAAGAGTAGGTTTTGGTTTTGACGTACACCAGTTAGTAGAAGGGCGCGACCTTTGGCTAGGAGGTGTAAAGTTGCAGCATAGCAAGGGTTTGTTGGGCCATTCTGATGCTGATGTGCTGATACATGCCATATGCGATGCCTTGTTGGGTGCTGCCAATATGCGTGATATTGGCTATCACTTTCCTGACAGCTCTGCTGATTACAAAGGCATAGACAGCAAGATATTGTTGAAGAAAGTGGTGGAACTCATTGCCAGCAAAGGCTATCGGGTGGGCAATATCGATGCCACTGTATGTGCTGAACGTCCTAAATTGAATCCACATATCCCGGAGATGCAGCAAGTATTGGCAGAGGTGATGGGCGTAGATGCAGAGGATGTATCCATTAAGGCTACTACCACAGAGAAGTTGGGGTTTACGGGTAGGGAAGAGGGTATTTCGGCATACGCTACCGTATTGATTGAGAAAAATTAAAACTAATAATACTATGAAAAGTTTAAGAACTATGAGTCTTGTCTTGGCAACGGCTTTGCTGTCGCTGACAGGCTGCGTTACTGAGAATCAGAAAGAGAGGTATAGCAAGACTAATGCGTTGGAGTCATCAGCATGGAATGCTTCACAGTGGATATCTGTGGTGGATGCACCAGTGGTGCAGGGTATAGTTTGGGAACCAGGTAACTGGCGTGCTGCCGATGGTGCCAATTGGTTTGTCTCTAACGTGAGGAACGAAAAGAAAGTAACCAAAGCCATCTGGATGACCACAGCACTAGGTGTTTATGAACTCTATGTGAATGGCGAGGCTGTTGGCGATGAGGTACTAAAGCCTGGTTTTACCCATTATGCCAAGACCAAGCGCTCGTTTACCTATGATATCACTCCTATGTTGGAGAAGAAGGCTGGTGGTGAAAACGCGCTGTCTGTACAAGTAACACCAGGATGGTGGGGTGACAAGATTATCACTCCTTCAGGTCACGATGGTATGATTGGTAAGAAGTGTGCTTTCAGGGGTGTGTTGCAGCTTACTTATTCTGATGGTACCACTCAACTCTTTGGCTCTGACACGGAGAATTGGAAGGCTGGTATAGCTGGTCCGGTGAAGCATGCAGGTATTTTTGACGGTGAGGAATATGATGCCCGTGAGCCAATGGGATATTTGGTGGCTGATCAGCTCAAGGCTCCAGAGGTTAATACTGAGTTCAATGGAGAGATTCTCCCTTCAGCAGGTGCAGAGGTGTATCTCCGTCATGACCTGGTGTTGAATCCAGTTAAGACATATGTTTGGAAAGATATTGAGAATACCAAGGATGAGGAGTTTGGTAAGGTGGTGATTAGTCGTGAATATGCAACTGGTGAGGAAATCACTTTGGAAGCAGGCGAGACTTTGGTTGTTGACTTTGGTCAGAATGCTGCTGCTGTGCCTGCATTCACGTTTAAGGCTGCTGAAGGAACTACACTTACTTGTCTTCCAGGTGAGATACTGAATGATGGCAACGGTGCCAAGAGTCGTGGTATGGATGGTCCTGAGGGCAGTGTACATCGCGATAACCTGCGCATCGCCACTGCTGGTGGTATGGTGCTTTCTTATACCTTTGCCAACAATGAAGACTTTGTATCTTACTATCCACATTGCACTTTCTTCGGCTATCGCTTTGCCTCTATTACGGCTACGGGTCAGGTGACTATTAAGTCTATACAGTCTATCCCTGTAACTTCTATCGCTGAAAACTTGGAAACTGGTGTCATCACTACTGGCAATGAATTGATAAACAAGCTGATATCTAATACTCTTTGGGGACAACGTTCTAATTATCTGTCAGTTCCTACCGATTGTCCACAGCGCAACGAACGTTTGGGCTGGACGGCAGATACCCAGGTATTCACAGAAACTGGTTCATTCTTTGCTAATACCGATAGTTTCTTCCACAAGTGGATGCGTGATATGCGTGATTCTCAGAGTGAGACGGGCGCTTTCCCAGGTGTGGCTCCTACTGCACAGTATGGTGAGAACATGATGCGCTTGGGATGGGCTGATGCAGGTATTATTGTGCCTTGGACAGTGTGGAAGCAGTTTGGTGATACCAGCATTATCGATGAGAACTGGGAGGCAATGAACCGCTTTATGAACCATGTGAATGAAACTCATTATGACCATAATGCACTGAGTGCTGAGAATGGCAACTACCAGTGGGGCGACTGGCTGAGCTATGAGCCACTGGAAAGCTGTGGCGGTGGTGCGTTCACAGATACTCCTAAGGGTAGGGTGCCATTGGCTGATGCTATCACCTATTGGAGCTACCTGGGTGCTTCTTATTGGCTGATAGATGCTGAGATGATGCGTGACATGGCGGTGGCTACCAATCGTGATGCTACTGTTTATCAGCGCATGGTGAATGATGCGAGAACATACATTAAGATTCAGTTCCTGAAACCTGACGGAAGCTTCAAAACTGATATCCTGAACACCATGCAGACCCCTGCTTTATTTGCTTTGAAGAACCATCTTGTGGGCGATGTGGCAAAAGAGAATATCATAGCTCGCCTGCGCAAGAATTTTGAAGAACATGACAACTGCTTGCAGACAGGCTTCTTGGGTACCTCTATTCTGATGCAGACGCTGACGGATAACGGCATGGGTGACATTGCTTATGAGTTGTTGCTGCAGCGTAAGAATCCTAGTTGGCTTTATTCTATAGATAATGGAGCTACTACCATCTGGGAGCGTTGGAATAGTTACATGCTGGACAAAGGCATGGGACCTCAGGGTATGAATAGTTTCAACCACTATGCCTACGGAGCTGTATGTGCGTGGATTTGGGAATCTGCTGCCGGCATTGCTGCTGATCCTGATCAGCCCGGTTTCAAGCATATTATCATGAAACCTCTGCCTGATAAGCGTTTGGGTCATCTAGATGCTAATTATCAGTCGGCTGCTGGCTTGATTCGCAGTGCTTGGAAGTATGAGGGCGACCAGTGGACTTGGGAGTTCACGGTACCTGAGGGAGCAACAGCTACCGTTACTTTGCCGGGTGAAACTGAGTCTAAGGATTATCAGGCTGGCACCTATACGATAACGAAATAATGTTTTTATCTAACATATGAAAAGAATATTGTATGTATCATGTTTGCTGGCATTGGTGGCAAGTGTAAGTTTGAGTGCACAGGATACATTGCGTTACCATATTGATTTAAAAGACAAAGCAGCCACTAAGTTCAGTTTAAAGCATCCTGATAAGTTTCTTTCTGCCAAAGCATTGCAACGCAGACAGAAACAGAATATACAGGTGGATTCTACCGACTTACCCGTGCCAGAGGCTTATATCAAGGCCATCCAGAAAACGGGTGTGAAGGTGTTGGTCACAAGCAAGTGGGAGAACTTCGTAACGGTGTCATGCAATGACACGACCAAAATTGATGTAATTCGTGCTTTGCCATTTGTGAAGCAGGCTGTTAAGGTATGGAAGGCGCCTAGTACCTCTATTACTCCAGCACGCAGAGATACCATCATCAGTGAACTGACAGTGAATCCAGACACTATCTATGGCACTGGTTACGGACAGATTCATGTCAGTAAGGCCGAACTGTTGCATGCAGCAGGCTTCAAAGGGCAGGGTATGACCATTGCCGTGATAGATGGTGGCTTCCATAATTTTGACCGCATCCCAGCCTTGGACAATGTAAAGGTGTTGGGTACTAGGGATTTTGTTGATCCTGCTGATGATATATTTGCTGAATCTACTCACGGACTGAGTGTGCTGTCGTGCATGGCTGCCAACAAGCCTGGCGTGATGATAGGTACAGCTCCAGAGGCTTCCTATTGGCTTTTGCGTAGTGAGGATTCAGATTCAGAGTATCCTATTGAGCAAGACTATTGGGCAGCGGCAGTTGAGTTTGCTGATAGTGTGGGGGTTGATGTCCTCAATACTTCGTTGGGATATAATGAGTTTGATGATGCTTCAATGAATTTCCAGCTCAGGGATTTGGACGGACAGCGCTCTGTCATCTCCCGTGTGGCAGGCCGTTTGGCTGATAAAGGCATGATTCTGGTGTGCAGCGCAGGCAACTCAGGCAATTCTGTATGGAAGAAAATTACTCCTCCTGGAGATGCAGAGAATGTGCTTACTGTTGGAGCTATGGTATGGCAAACAGGTGTCATCGCTTCGTTCTCGTCTGTGGGCAACACTCAGGATGGACGTATCAAGCCTGATGTTGTGGCAGCAGGCGTGAGAGCTGATGTCATCAATTCACATGGCAGTCAGGGGAAAGCCAACGGTACGTCGTTTGCATCACCTATTATTTGTGGCATGGTAGCTTGTCTGTGGCAGGCTTGTCCTACGCTGAATGCCAAGGAGGTGATGGAACTAGTGCGTCAGGCAGGAGATCGTGCAGCTTATCCTGATAACATTTATGGCTATGGCATACCTGATATGTGGCAGGCCTACCAAAACTATCTTAATCGATAGTCTATGGAACCAATAACGCTGTACGAACTAAACGAATTGGTTAAGGAGACCCTTGAGTTGGGCATGCCTGATACCTATTGGGTACAGGCAGAGCTCAGCGAGGCGCGTGTCAACAATGGCCATTGCTATGTGGAGTTTGTGCAGAAGGACCGTCGTGGCAACGGACTGGTGGCGAAGGCACGAGGCAATATCTGGCGCAATGTGTTTGCCATCTTGAAGCCTACCTTTGAGCGAGCCACGGGTCAGTTGTTTACCGCTGGCATCAAAGTACTGGTAGAGGTAAGTGTTTCTTTCCATGAATTGTATGGTTATTCACTCAATGTATTGGACATTGATCCATCCTACACCTTGGGCGATATGGCGCGCAAACGTCAGGAAATCTTACGCCAGTTGCAAGAAGAAGGTGTGCTGGAACTCAATAAAGAGTTGGAGATGCCCGTGCTACCTAAGCGTGTTGCTGTCATCTCTTCTGCTACGGCAGCTGGTTATGGCGACTTCTCCAACCAGTTGGCAAACAACGCTGGCGGATTCTATTTCCATACAGAACTGTTCCCTGCCATTATGCAAGGTGAAGGGGTGGAGCAGTCCGTTCTGCAGGCATTGGACAACATCTATGCTCGTGAAGACGAGTTCGATGTGGTGGTTATCATCCGTGGTGGTGGTGCCACTTCCGACCTCACAGGTTTCGATACTTATCCTCTGGCAGCAGCTGTGGCACAGTTCCCTTTACCTATTATCACCGGCATTGGACATGAACGTGACGATACCGTGTTGGACATGGTGTCACATACTCGTGTTAAGACTCCTACCGCTGCGGCTGAGTTCCTGATAGGTAGGATGCAGGAGGTGGCAGACATTCTGGAAGACCTGTCGCAACGTCTATATCATGGTACGGCTACTTTGTTGGCAGAGTGCAAGGAGCGCCTTCTTCGTCTTCAGACACGCATCCCTACCAGGGCGATGCAACGTATCAACGGCCACAAGATGTTCTTGATGAATGTACGTCATAGCATATCTCAGGCGGCTGTGTTGCAAGTGGAGCGTCAGAAGCAGCTACTTCCACTGCTCAAGCAACAGCTTTTGCAACTTTCGATGTCACATATCGAGAAAAGACAGTTCCAGTTAAAGTTGCTTCAGCAGAAAACGGCAGATGCCTCGCCTGACAAGCTCTTGGCACGTGGCTATAGCATTACGTTGAAAGATGGCAAAGTAATAAAAGACGCCTCTATGCTCCATTCAGGCGACGAAATTGTGACCCGTCTGAAGCAAGGCGAACTTACCTCAATAGTTAAATAATTATCCTTTATTCATTATGAAAACCGAAACATATACCCAGGCCTTTGAACGGCTACAGAAGATAGTATCGCAGATAGAAAGTGGCGAATTGGATATCGACCAGTTGGCAGATATGATTAAGGAAGCCAATAAGCTGATTGCGTTCTGCAATGACAAATTGACCAAAGCCGATGAGGAAATTAAAAAATTATCACAGGAAAAGCAGTAATTGTAATTATTTATTGCTATTTTTGCAACCAATTATTGCAAATGAAAAGTAATCTAACAGTTTAAGATATGAACGAGATTGATTGGAAAAATCTGTCTTTTGGATACATGAAGACGGACTACAACGTGAGAATTTATTACCGTAACGGTAAGTGGGGTGAAATCGAGACATGTAGCGAAGAAACCATTCCTATGCACATGGCTGCTACCTGTCTGCATTATGGCCAAGAGTGTTTCGAGGGCTTGAAGGCCTATCGTGGCAAGGATGGCAAGATACGTATCTTCCGTGTGGAGGAGAATGCAGCTCGTATGCAATCTACCTGCGACGGCATCCTTATGCCTCAACTGCCTACTGAGACATTCGTAGAAGCAGTCAAGAAAGTAGTTAAGCTTAATGAGCGTTTCCTG
>JAEEOD010000278.1 GCA_016284115.1 Bacteroidaceae bacterium | reverse complement strand
TAGCTATTTCTCTTTCAGAAACTCCAGCTGCCATTTGTTGTTTGGTATATTCTATAACTTGTTGGTCAGTCATCGTCTGAGCCAATACGCTTAAAGTGAAGCTCAGAAAAAGACATGCCATAGTAAAAAATTTCTTAGTCATAACGAATTTTTAATCAAGATTAAAACATATTACTCTAAATTGCTGCAAATATACGGCTTTTTCCTCAGTTTTCATCACTTTTTCTCTTTAATTTTCATAAAAGATTTTAAAGCCATTATTTCTTTAAAAAGATAGGGAAATATACATTTTTTTTGCATATCTTTGCACGTAATAAAAAGTGCTGTATCTTCGATGAATTCGTTTTTTGGGGATTCGTCTGTTGAAAGAACTTGCATGAGGGCAGTGCCCGAAATAGTAGAGGAGTGTTGTAACTCTTTGATTGTTACTTCGGTACGTACGTATCGATGACCCCAAGAAATGCTTTTTAGCCAAATTCGCTCATGAAAGGAATTGTTTTAGCAGGTGGTAGTGGTACGCGTTTATACCCTATTACCAAGGGCGTGTCTAAGCAGATGCTCCCTATTTATGATAAGCCGATGATCTATTATCCTATCTCCGTTCTGATGTTGGCGGGTATTCGTGAGATATTGATTATCTCTACACCATACGACCTTCCAGGCTTCCGTCGCTTGTTGGGAGATGGAAGTGATTTCGGGGTGCATTTTGAGTATGCTGAGCAACCTTCCCCCGATGGTTTGGCACAGGCATTCATTATTGGCGAGCAGTTTATCGGCGACGATTGTGTCTGCATGGTTTTAGGTGATAATATCTTCCACGGCGCCGGTTTTACAGGTATGCTTAAGGAGGCTGTGCGTACCGCCGAAGAAGAACAGAAAGCTACCGTCTTTGGTTACTGGGTGAGTGATCCCGAGCGTTATGGTGTAGCAGAGTTTGATAAACAAGGCAACTGCCTCAGTATCGAAGAAAAACCTGCCAAACCAAAATCTAACTATGCCGTGGTTGGCCTATATTTCTACCCCAACAAGGTAGTCGAAGTGGCCAAACATATTAAACCTTCCGCCCGAGGAGAATTAGAAATCACAACTGTCAATCAGCAATTCTTGACTGATAAAGAACTGAAAGTGCAAACACTTGGTCGTGGTTTTGCATGGCTCGACACCGGTACGCATGATTCCTTAGCCGAAGCTTCCAACTACATAGAAACCATCGAGAAGCGTCAAGGCCTTAAGGTTGCCTGTCTCGAAGGCATCGCCTACCGCCGTGGTTGGATCACTTCCGACAAAATGCGCCAGCTCGCTCAACCCATGTTGAAAAATCAGTACGGCCAATACCTCCTAAAAGTCATCGACGAGCTCGATCGCACAGGAGACCCAAATATTGATTGAGAATAAACCCATCTGCTCTAAACACTAAACTCTAAGCTAATATGCGCAGCATTATCATCACCGGTGGTGCCGGCTTCATAGGCAGTCACGTCGTTCGCCTTTTCGTCAATAAGTACCCTGACTATAAAATCATCAATTTGGATAAGTTGACCTATGCAGGCAACTTAGCCAATCTCAAAGATATAGAAGACAAACCAAATTATAAGTTTGTCAAAATGGACATTTGCGACTTTGAAGGCGTTTATCAGCTGCTCCAAGACGAGCAGGTAGATGGCATTATCCATCTGGCCGCTGAGAGTCATGTAGATCGTAGCATCAAGGACCCCTTCACCTTTGCCCGTACCAATGTGATGGGAACCCTCACACTTCTCCAAGCCGCCAAGCTCTATTGGGAATCTCAATCCACCCCATATGTGATTACTCATAAGGAAGCCACCGCGCAGCCAACTCTAAACTCTAAACTCTCAGCTCTAAACCAGGAATGTAGATTTTACCACATCTCCACCGACGAAGTTTATGGCGCGTTGAAATTTGATGGAACCCTTTTCACTGAAGAAACTAAATATCAACCCCATAGCCCATACTCCGCTAGTAAGGCTAGCAGCGACCATTTTGTACGAGCTTTCCACGATACCTACGGCATGCCCACCATTGTGACTAATTGCTCCAATAACTATGGTCCTTACCAGTTCCCAGAGAAGTTGATTCCATTGTTCATCAATAATATCCGTCACCGCAAGCCATTACCAGTTTATGGCAAAGGCGAGAATGTCCGCGATTGGCTTTATGTGGAAGATCATGCCCGAGCCATCGACCTTATTTTCCATAAGGGCAAAATTGCCGAGACCTACAACATCGGTGGTTTCAATGAGTGGAAAAACATAGATATTATCAGAGTGATTATCAATACGGTGGACCGCCTGCTTGGCCGCCCCGAAGGTGCAGACATGGATCTTATCACATACGTCACAGACCGCCAAGGCCATGATCTTCGTTATGCCATTGACTCAACCAAGTTGAAAACTGAACTCGGTTGGGAACCAAGCCTTCAGTTTGAAGAGGGTATCGAAAAAACTGTCCATTGGTACCTCGATCATCAAGACTGGATGGATAATGTGACCAGTGGCGATTACCAAAAATACTACGATGCGATGTATTCCAATCGCTAGATGTATCGAATGTGATGATTTAATTCTCAATCCTCAATTTTCAATTCTCAATTAAAAAAGATGAAGATCGCCGTCGCTGGTACCGGATACGTTGGCCTTAGCATCGCCACCCTGTTGTCACAGCATCACGAAGTGACTGCGGTGGATATTATCCCAGAGAAAGTAGAGCTGATCAATAACAAAAAATCTCCAATCGTTGATAAAGAGATAGAAGAATTCTTGACCACTAAGCCTTTGCACCTCCGTGCTACCCTTAATGCAGAAGAAGCCTATCGAGATGCCGACTTTGTAGTGATTGCTGCACCGACCAACTATGATTCTCAGAAGAACTTCTTTGATACCAGTGCTGTAGAAGCAGTCATCCAGTTGGTAATGCAATATAACCCCAATGCCATGATGGTGATCAAGAGTACCATCCCAGTGGGCTACACTGTTCATATCCGTGAGAAATTCCATACCGAGAACATACTTTTTTCTCCAGAATTTCTGCGCGAGAGTAGGGCACTATATGACAATCTCTACCCCAGTCGTATTATCGTTGGAACCGATTTAGACAATCCACGACTGGTTGATGCTGCTCATACCTTTGCAGCCTTGCTAGCCGAAGGAGCCATAAAGAAAGATGTTGAAACCTTATTCATGGGCTTTACAGAAGCAGAAGCCGTGAAGCTCTTTGCTAACACCTATTTAGCATTGCGTGTTAGCTACTTTAATGAATTGGACACATACGCTGAGATTAAGGGCTTAGATACGCAAGCTATCATCAATGGTGTTTGCCTCGATCCTCGCATTGGTCAGCAATATAATAATCCTAGTTTCGGTTACGGAGGCTATTGCCTGCCTAAAGACACGAAACAACTTTTAGCCAACTATGCCGATGTACCAGAGAACTTGATACAAGCGATTGTTGAAAGCAATCGTACCCGCAAGGATTTTATAGCCGACCGAGTGCTTCGCATGGCTGGCTATTATGACTATTATAGTCAGAATGACTTCAGCGCGAATGAAGAGCGTGAATGTATCATCGGAGTCTATCGTCTTACGATGAAAAGTAACAGTGATAATTTCCGTCAGAGCAGTATTCAGGGTGTCATGAAACGCATCAAGGCCAAAGGCGCCACTGTCATCATCTATGAACCCACGTTGAAAGATGGCAGCACCTTCTTTGGCAGTCGTGTGGTCAATGACTTGGCAGCCTTTAAGAATCAAAGCCAAGCCATCATTGCCAATCGCTACGACACTGCTCTTGACGACGTACAACAAAAAGTATATACCCGCGACATTTTTAGACGCGATTGAAGCATTTTTTTGCTATTTTAGTGTCAAAATAGGGTGTCGGTTATGACACAGAAACGTCATTTTTTGTGTCAAAAATGACAAGATTATTACATTCCAAAGCGCGTGCGCGTATTTTTTAATAAGAAGAAGATAAGAATAAGAAGACTACTGAGTCATGCAGCATCTTTGGCACCTAAGACGCGGCATCTTTATATGTTTTTTTAATTATAATCTATATAGATATGTCAAAAACTGTTTATCTTGGCATGATTGGTGATATCATGCATCCCGGTTTAATCAATATTATTAATGAAGGGGCAAAGTATGGAGACGTTATGATTGGTCTCTATACAGATAAGGCTATCGCTACGCATAAGAGGCTACCATATCTTACTTACGAACAGAGGAAGCAAGTGATAGGAAGTATAAAAGGTGTGAGTTCTATCGTTCCGCAAGATGATTGGAGTTATGTACCTAATTTAGTTAAATACAAACCAGATATAATTATTCATGGAGATGATTGGCTGTATGGTCCAGACAAGTATATTCGTGATGAAGTATTTAAAGTTATGGAAGCTATGGGTGGAGAAGTGATTGAGATTCCTTATACAAAAGGCATCTCAGCATCTGGCCTTAAGGAAGCCATCGATTCTTTAGGGGTTACTCCTCAAGCACGTCTAACGTCACTACGAAGACTTATTTCTGCAAAGCCAATTGTCCGTATTATGGAGTCTCACTGTGGTTTAACAGGTCTTATTATTGAACATACCAAGGTAGAGGTTGGTGATGAAATTCGTGAGTACGATGGAATGTGGGCAAGTTCTCTAACAGATTCTACTAGTAAAGGAAAACCGGATATTGAGGCTGTAGACTTAACTACACGTCTGCATGACTTGAATGACTCTTTGGAAGTGACCACTAAGCCTGTTATCTATGATGGTGACACTGGTGGTAAAACAGAACACTTTGTCTTCACAGTTCGTACTCTGGAACGTTTAGGGGTTTCTGCAGTTATCATTGAGGATAAGGTTGGATTGAAACAGAACAGTCTATTTGGAACAGACGCTGTCCAAACACAAGATACGATTGAAGGATTCTGCTCAAAGATTAAAGCTGGTAAGGAAGCGCAAGTAACAAGCGATTTCATGATTATTGCCCGTTGTGAGTCTCTGATTGCAGGTAAGCCTGTTGAGGATGCTCTTGAGCGTTGCCATGCTTACGTTGCTGCTGGTGCTGATGGTATCATGATTCATAGTAAGAACAAGGATGGTCAGGACATCAAGGAGTTCTGCCAGCGTTTCCGTGAAGTAGATAACCACACGCCTATTGTGGCTGTTCCTACAACATACGGTCAGTTCACCGAAGCTGAACTTGCAGAATGGGGCATTAACATTGTAATCTATGCTAACCACATGTTGCGTAGTGCATATCCTGCTATGGTTAAGTGTGCAGAGCGTATTCTGGAAACCACCCGTTGTCAGGAGGCTTCCGAAGAATACTGCATGCCTATTAAGCAGATTTTGAACCTGATCCCTGGCACCAAGAAAAAATAAGGAAAGGAGCAGAACTATGATTAGACCAGAGTTTTTTATTGAGACATTAAGAGAGAAAGGCATTGAGTGCTTTGCTGGTGTGCCAGACAGTCTGCTGAAAAATATCTGTGCTTACATCACCGACCATTTTGATGCAGAGCATAGCATCATTGCAGCCAACGAGGGTGCTGCCGTAGGCCTTGCTGCAGGTCACTATTTGGCAACAGGCCAGCCTGCTTGCGTGTATATGCAGAACAGTGGTGAGGGTAATATTATCAACCCGCTGGCATCCCTTACTGACCAGGAAGTATATAACATTCCCGTTCTGTTGTTGATTGGCTGGCGTGGTCGCCCTGGTGTTCACGATGAGCCCCAGCATGTAAAGCAGGGGAAAGTAACTACCGGCCTGCTGAATGTGATGGGCGTGAACTATGAAGTTCTCGCCAAAGAGGAAGATAAAGCAGTTAAGCAGATTGAGAAAGCTGCTAAAGCACTTGCCAACAAAGAAGTCTTTGCATTGGTTATTGAAAAGGACACCTTTGAGGATTACAAGCTTCAGAATGTTGAGGTGAATGACCTCACTATGACTCGTGAAGAGGCTATCCAGACTGTAGCTGATGCTCTTGGTGAAAAAGATTGCATTGTATCTACCACTGGCATGATTAGCCGTGAACTGTTTGAATATCGTGCTGCTATGAACCAAGGACATGAAAGAGATTTCCTGACTGTAGGTTCTATGGGACACGCCTCACAAATAGCACTAGGTATTGCAATGGCAAAGACTGACCGTAAGGTATGGTGCTTTGATGGTGATGGTGCTGCCATTATGCACATGGGAAGTATGGCTATTGTGGCTAACAAGGCTCCTAAGAACTATGTTCATGTTGTGTTCAACAATGGTGCTCACGATTCTGTTGGTGGCCAACCTACCGTTGGTTTGAAGATTGATTTGCCTGCTGTTGCAAAGGCTGTAGGTTACAAGGCTACTTATAGTGTGGATAGCAAAACTGAACTGGAAAGTATTCTTGCTAAGGTCAATAGCCTTGAAAGCCCAGCTTTACTTGAAATCAAAGTCAAGAAAGGGAACCGTAAGGATCTTGGCCGTCCTACCACAACTCCTATCCAGAACAAAGAAGCTCTGATGGACTTTCTTAAACAGTAAATGATGCGTTTAATCCTGCTATCTGACATTCACGCCAACCTTACTGCTCTTCAAGCAGTTCTTAAAGATATTGAGAGTATTGGAGAGGTTGATTCCTTTGCATTACTGGGTGACTTCGTGAATTATGGCCCCAGACCTAACGAGGCCATTAAGATTGCGAAGCAGTTGCCTAAACCTCTTATTGTTAATCTTTGGGGTAACCATGAGTATTCTATATTTGGAGGAAGCCTTGACAGATTTGCGACTGATAGGGGTAGGGCTGTACTAAAATACACCAATACCATACTGACCGAGGACTCACGTGAGTATCTTGATAAATGTATGAATCATCAAGGCATGGAAGAAAAGGAGATAGGTGATAAACGCATTCTCTTCATGCATGGCAATATTGATGATTCATATTGGGGCAAGTTTGATATTGATAAGATGAATGATGAGCGTTTTGCGGAATACGATTATGTAATCAGTGGTCACTCACACGTCCCTCATTATGTAGAGCATTTCTTCGCTTCCGATAATGTTGAG
>JAEEOD010000277.1 GCA_016284115.1 Bacteroidaceae bacterium | reverse complement strand
GGTGGTCACAGCATTACGCCAATGCTGAAATCAACTTGGGAATACCTCTGGCATATCGGTAAGGACGAAATCGAAGCAAGCATCAGCCCATTCAGACAACCAAGCAACTTTATTCAATGGATTTGTCCTTGGTGGCATTATCTTTCAGGTAACTACGTGAACAAAGCACCAAAGCGTGTTTATGTAAGCACCAAGAATAGTATCGAAGATGTTGTTAAGGCAATCAAAGATGAAAACGCTGGTATTGTCTGCATCAACGACAACGAGTGTGTGGCCGACTATATGGAGTATGGACGCGCTGTAAAAGAGGCATTAGAAAACAAGTTAAAATAAAGAGCTATGGAAAGTAGATATACATTGTACTTTTTGAAGGGCGAGACTCTAGTCAACTCGTTTAACCAATGGGGAATTGTCTGCTGCAAAGTGCCATTCAAGGCTGGTGGTAAGACAAAGGAGCTGCCCAAACAAGACTGGCACGACCAACACGGAGAAGATACATATATCCCGAACAAGCTGATGTTTGAGGCTTACGATGCAGAGTTTGAGCTGGCTTACCAAGGTCAGGAATTGGCCTCTAATCCGTTCAATCTGCATAAGGCTTTTGAGTGTATAGACACATTCAAGAAGTGGCTTTCGGGAAACGATACTGTTGCTGGTTCGGGCGCAACGCTAAAGATTTACTCACCTTTTGCCGCAATAGGTAGACAGGGCTGTTATCTGCTGGAAATATCGGACGAAGAGCCTCACGTACAGCTCAAACAGGAGGCTGGCAATCTCTACAATGAAAACGTGGTCACCTTCAAGGTTAAGTTTCGTGTTACCGACCCGATGACCAATATTGTTCTTCCACCTTCATCAAGCAGTAGCGATTAATTATGGCTCACGATAACGCTAAGACGCTAGAAAACGGATTTGCTAAAGGCTTGCGGATGATAGAAGATGTACTCTTCAATTCGCTTGCCGATGCAGCCGATGCCCTATTGTTGCGTGTGGCCACTAACAGACAGTTTATCGGTTTTACTGGTAATACCCAGACTTCTTATGCTGTAGGCGTGTATGTGAACGGTAAGCTAGAACACGTATCGGTACAACGCAACTGGAGTCAGCCGCCATTCAGGATGAAGGTACGCAAGGGTAAGGTTGTCTATATGGGTAATCCGTATGAAGGTCAGCCTCGCGCTGTTAAGGGACAGGTTGATATTATTGAGAATCACGGATTGGTGTTATCGTTAAGACAGCTTGAAGAATATAAAGCACCAAGAAAAGGTCTGGCTCTAATGATGACTACTGGTACTGAATATTCTGTTTACATTGAGCAAGCAATGAGCCTCGATGTGCTTACTAACACATTTAAGGATGCTGCAAGGATAATCAACCAGAACTGGAAGAAGATAAGCGATTAACCCTATTTGGGGGGAGGGTACAAAAAATCCCCCGCAATCATAAAAGTATAAACACCCCTAAAAAATAAATGCTCTGTAATTTGTGTATATCAAAATATTTTTGTATATTTGCAATATAAAACAGGTTTATGGTTAAGAGGTGTACTACTGAGGAATTTGTGCGTAAGGCCAGAGAGGTTCATGGTGACAAATACGATTATTCGTGTACTGTTTATAGGACTGTGCATGAAGATATTGAGTATATTTGCCCTATACATGGTAAAATAAAGCAAGAGGCCCATAGTCACCTTAGAGGGCATGGATGCCCATATTGTTCCTTCGGTGGTATTAAGGGTAATGTCAAAGGTAATGATTATTTTGTTCAACGCGCGACAAAAATTCATAAAG
Source organism: Bacteroidaceae bacterium (assembly GCA_016284115.1). Next base: position 346 of record JAEEOD010000277.1, on the reverse strand, counting down.
GATTCTATTCTTATGAAAAGGCAAAGTATTTAGGTTGGTACAAAAAAGTCGAAATAACGTGTCCTATACATGGTAGTTTTTGGCAAGAAGCTGGGACACATCTTTCTGGTTACGGTTGCCCAAAATGTGGTTACGATAAAACGCACAACAGCAACAAGGGTACGAAAGAGGATTTTATAAGGAAAGCCATAAAGAAATATGGTGATGAATACGATTATAGCCTTGTAGAATATAAAGGCTGGAATACTCCTGTCGATATAATATGTAAGAAACATGGTGTATTCAAAATGACTCCGACATATCATTTGTCAGGTCATAGATGCCCAAAGTGTGTTTCTGAAAGAAT
>JAEEOD010000276.1 GCA_016284115.1 Bacteroidaceae bacterium | reverse complement strand
TGTTCCATTACGGACCAGTACATGGCACCAACAATATAGGTGAATTTCTGGCTATCGTCCATGCCTTGGCACTGATAAAGCAGAAAGGCTGGGATATGAAGGTGTATAGCGATTCGTACAACGCCATTCTGTGGGTAAAGAACCGCAGGTGCAAGACCAAGTTGGAGCATACGCCTCAGACAGAAGGACTCTTTCAGTTGATAGCCCGTGCAGAGGATTGGCTTTGGAAAAATCCGCAGCATGCGCCAGTGCTGAAGTGGGAGACCGCTCAATGGGGCGAGATTCCTGCAGACTTTGGACGTAAATAAAGAAAAAAAAGACTTTAGGTGAAAAGAGTATTATATATTTTCCGCTTCATGTTTTTCCTCACAGTGATTGCGCTGATGGGGAAGGTGGTCTTCATGCTTTACAATGCTGGAGAGCACTGCACGCTAATGAATATCTGGGATGTCCTGTGGGTAGGCTTGCCACTTGATTTGAGTCTGGCGGCATTGTTGTCAGTACCCGTGTGGGCTGCCACAGCGGCTACCATGTATTATCCTGGCTTACGACTGAGGGCAATCCTGTCGCCCTACCTGATTTTGGCAGTGTTGTTTGTAGTGCTGGTTACGGCTGGTGATATTGTGATGTATCACCATTGGAAGTTTAAGTTGGATGCCTGTATCTTTAACTATATGTCATCGCCAGGCTCAGCAGGTGCCAGTGCTTCGCCTGTGTATATCGTTACATGCTTGTCATCTGCCGTTATTGCTATTGTGGGTTCTATCGTTATTGCTGTTTTGCTGACACCTAAGCGTATAACGGAAGACGGAAAGGGTATTAACCGTACCAACTTCCTGGCAACAGGAGCTTTGCTTGCTTTTACGGTTTTTGGTGTGACGGGACACAGGATAACAGAGTCCAGCGTGTTTGAGTTTGAACCCATTGTGCTGAACCATGCTGCCGTAAATCCAGCAGCTCACATGCTGCATTCTTTGTGGATTTACCATAAGACACCCAGCAAGCAGTTCAGAAGTATGAGCGATGAGGCCTGTGAAGAATGGGCCGGCAATCTCTTCCCCGAGGAGATGGATGATATCACAGATACGTTGTTGACCACCAATCGTCCTAATGTGCTGACCATTCAGTTGGAGAGCTTTGGTGCTTCTTTTATTGAAACGTTGGGTGGCGCTGTAGGGGTAACGCCTGAGCTGTGTCGTTGGATGGAGCAGGGTGTGAACTTTACCAATGCATGGGCAAGCAGTTTCCGTACGGACAGAGGAACGGTGAGTGCCTTGTCGGGTGTCCTTTCGTATCCTACCTACAGTTTGATGATGGAGGATGACTGCTTGGGTTATTTCCCCAGTCTGGCCGGTACATTGTCAGGCTATGGCTACCAGACCGATTATCTGTATGGTGGCAACTCGGATAATATGAACAAGCGCAAATACTTGCTTGCATCGGGTTTCCAAAATGTGTGGGATATCCGAAACTTGGATGTGCCCGAAGCAGAGCGTGATGCGTGGGGAGCCAATGATAGTATATCCATTCAACGTTTGTACCATTTGCTTACAACGAAGAAAGATTCCTCTTCCTGGTACTTTGCTTATCAGAGTGTCTCAAGCCACGAACCTTGGACCGTACCTTATCACAAACTGGACAACGAGGTGTATAATGCCTTTGCCTATACCGACCATTTTCTGGGTGCATTCCTTGACAGTCTGAGCAAGACGCCAGTATGGGATAATCTGGTAGTACTTATCTTTGCCGACCACGGAAGTATGTACCAGTTGGATTACCAGCATCCTATGTTCTTCAGAATGCCCTTGCTGATGGTGGGTGGTGCTGTTAAGAAACCAAAGAAACTGAATATGTTTGTCAGTCAGAGTGATATGGTAGGTACTTTGCTGGCTCAGATGCAGATAAGTAAAAAAGACTACCCGTGGAGTCGTAATGTTCTGAGTAAAAACTATCTGTATCCCTTTGTCTATGCTACCTATCCCTCAGGTATGCTCTTTGCGGATAGTACGGGCGTGACGATGATGGACTTACAGTCGGGCTGTGTAGTATATGCCGATGGAGAGGATAATGGGAGTAGGGCAAACCGCACAAAGGCTATCCTACAGCGAAGCTATGATAAATTGAAGGGAATAAATATTCACTAGTATATGAGAAGGTTTCTACCCATTATACTTTGCCTGCTTGTTGCTGTTAGCATGAAGGCTCAGGATGTTGTCTTGACTGACAGCCTAGTTGATGTATGCGGTACAGAGCACAAGTTCAAGGCTAAGCAGCTGATAGTCCCAGGAGCACTGGTGGCTGTAGGCAGTGTGGGTATTGCTTTTCATGATAAGTTAGGCGATTGGGGCGAAGGATGCCATACAAAGGCGGACGATTATATTCAGTATGCTCCTGTAACAGCCAATCTCTTTTTGGGCTGTTTTGGTGTGAAGCATAAGCATAACTTTGTTGACAGAGCTATGATCTCGGCTACGGCCTATGCAGTAGAATTAGCTTTGGTTAAAGGCCTTAAGCACTCAGTTCGTGAACAAC
>JAEEOD010000275.1 GCA_016284115.1 Bacteroidaceae bacterium | reverse complement strand
TGGAACTCTGAATTCAACCTTTCTGAATATGGTATCCAAAACGACGTGCTGGTAGGCCGTCGTCCCAAGACGTCCCTGATGTTCTCTCCGCGCTTAGGTTTCCGTTTCTTCATGGACGATGACCACAAGTATCAGCTGCGTGGTGGTGTCGGCATCTTCAACGGTCGTGCGCCATTCGTATGGCTTGAGAATGCCTGGGCCAACACTGGTATCGAGAAGAAGGGTACCACCATCCGCGTCAATGTACCGACGTTTGGCCAGTATGGTGGCAAGACACCTGCCGAGACAGCAGCCTCTGCCGCTGGTACATCTTCCAAGCCTGACATCAACACGGTTGACCGCAACTTCAAGTTCCCGCAGGTGTTGCGTGCTAACCTGGCCTTGGAGAGCATGTTGCCTGGTGACGTGAAGATGACTTTGGAGGGTATGTTCTCGAAGAACCTCAACAATGTATGGTTCCAGAACCTTGCCATCAAGGATAATGGTGTTACCGTATTCGCTGTTCCCAGCTATGCCAACTCGGCTATGCCTTATTATTCGTTCGATACAGGTGGCTACAACAGCGTAGTCAATATGACCAATACCAACAAGGGCTATAGTTATCAGTTGACAGCACGCCTGGAGAAGACTTTTGACTTCGGTCTCAGCCTGATGGCCAACTACACCTTCGGTCACTCCTTCGCACTGAACGAGGGCGGTTCAAGCCAGGCACTCTCTAACTGGCAGCAGTATCTCTGCGTTGATCCTAACAAGCAGGAACTAGCCTACTCAACCTTCGACGTGCCTCACCGCTTCATGGCACAGATTGGCTACGACTCGAAGCGCTATGGCGGTGGTCGTTTCCAGACCCACGTGTCGCTGACCTACAACGGTGTGAGCGGCATGCGCTACAGTCTGACAATGGATACCGGCAGCAGCCCATCGTATAATGGCGACAGCCGTTCGGGCAACACCCTGCTCTATATCCCCACCAAGGCAGAAATGGAAACCATGAACTTCAGCTCGAAGGCCGACAAGGCTAAGTTCGAGGAGTGGATTGAGAACGATGAGTATGCCCGCGAGCATCGTGGTGAGTTTGCCGAGCGCAACTCGAACCTGGCTCCTTGGGAGAACCAGTTCGACCTGCACATCGCTCAGGACTTCTTCTATCTGAAGAATCGTGGCAGCAAGGTTTCGTTGGTATTCGATATTCTGAACGTTGCCAACCTGCTGAACCACGACTGGGGCACCACTTATAGTAGTTCCACCGCCCAGCAAATCCTGAGAGTTGATGCCGTCAAAGATGATAAGGCAGGCAACAAGTACGGCGTGTTCAGCTATGCTGCCCAAGGCTTACAAATCAACAACATTGCCAGCCGTTGGCACATGCAGTTAGGTCTGCGCGTCACGTTCTAATTTGATTCAGGAACTATACAGGAAACAATAAAAGAAATGAGGATGTGCCAATGTGAACACATCCTCATTTCTTATTTTGTTAGTTCTCGGTGGGTTCGCCGTTGTCGCCACCTCCACCACCATTATCACCGCCGCCGGTGCTCGAACCACCGCCTGTATTACCACCAGTGTTTCCACCGGTCTGATTACCTGATGGTGCGTTTGTAGTTCCAGAATTGGTGCCATCGGGATTGATGATAGCGTTAATCTTCTCGCGGGCAGCTTTAGTCCAACGGAACTTGGCATCATCGTTCAGTTGCTTCTTGGTAAACTCACCAGTAGCCTGAGCAACAAGACGCACCGTACTGATAGCTGACTGACCTTCCTTGGTGTAGTCAGGCGTACGGCTGGTGCCGTCTGCATTCTTCGTGGCGGGGACGGTGCCAAGGCCTGCAGTTACCTTATAACCTTCACCCAGCACTAATCCATTGGCTGTAACACTGGCTTTAAAGATGGCCAGGTTGTCAATCTTTACAGTATTGCCCTGCAGACACTGCTCACGAACACAGTCTACGAAGTCTATGAGGATACCCTCAATAGTACCTGCTGAGAATGGCGTATTGTGCTTAGCCATGTGAACGGCCATGTCGTAGACCGACATCTGTTCCTTACCCTCTACGCGTGCATACCACTTGCCGAAAGTCTCGGCACTCTCATTCTGATTCTGATAAATATTCAATTCTAACATAGTCGTCTAATTTTAGTTGTTTGTAATGTTTAATCTTTAATTTTTAATCTTTCATCCCCGACATTCCGGACTGCCGGAGGTGGTTAGTTTAGGCTCTTATACAAGAGCTGGTTCCCAGTGCCGTCAGGATGGCACTCGCAATGGCAGCGATAAGCTGCACAACGAACTTGATGGTTTCTTTCTTGTTCATCTTCCGTTTAGTTTTTGTGTTAATACTCATGTTAAAGATCTCTCGTGTGTGTCTCATAGTCACCGGTGATTTCTGATTCACGTTGCATCTTCATTGCGTCGGCAAAGGTATGGACTTTTTTCAATATCCACAATACTTTTCAACCCTCCTATCAGGTAAAATTTCTACACCCCCTTTATTTACAGGGGTTCCGAGAGGGGGGGATATGTTGAGGGTAAAGGTGTAACAGCTACGACTCTATTTTTTTTCATCGTTTTTTTTATAAAAAATTTGTAAATTTCACTGAAAGTTCGTATATTTGCAGCCGACCAAGCCAGTCATACGTGACAGGGCGGGTCAAGACATCGATGGAATCCAGAGGCCGACGATGCCGTTTGTAGGGCAGGCCAAAGGGAAAGGCGTTTACGGACGTTATCATTCTGTGATCTCTAACTTCACAGCTTAGAACTGTACACAGAGGTAATGCAACGGAACGTCTGCGTGGGTGGATTATATCCAAACAGTTGCTATATATTATAATAAGGTATATAGTAGTGTTGAACATATAATCGCTTGGCGTGGGCAGGCTGCGTTGCTTATTTTTATACGAGGGAAGTGCGAAGGTTTGAGATCAAGGATGGGCGAGAAGTTGAAACTCCCATGCCTTTTTTGTTTCCATTCAATAAATTACCAAAAGTGCCACATTTGCGGAAATCGTGTGGTAGAATGAATAAAACAAAAACTATATTTATATGAGGAAAC
>JAEEOD010000274.1 GCA_016284115.1 Bacteroidaceae bacterium | reverse complement strand
CGAGAAGCCCCCATGAGAGGGTATGAATCAGCACTAAGTGCTAATTATCGTTAACCGTATCCGTTTTTTATATTACAGTTCATATTAATCTTGTTCTTTTAAGTGTTAAACAGAAATTACCATTAATTTACCATGAATTATTTAATGATAACCTTTTTACCATTCACAATGTAGAGACCCTTAACAGGCTGAGTAACACGCTGACCAGCCAGGTTGAAGAACTCACCCTTAGACTCAGCAGCCTTAACCTCATTGATGCCTGTGAAGCCCAGACCTTCGATAGCGAGGAACTCAGGAGCTGAAACGCCAGTGTTCAGAGAAGCGCGGAAAGGCTTAACGATAGCGTCATCATTTCCAGTAACCAGGAAGAAGCCCAAGCCGGCAGCACCATTCTGTAATACATAGTTGTTAGCATCAGCAGCAAGCTTTGCACCAACAAAGGTGCCATTCAGCAAACCATTAGTTGCTGTCTCGTCTGTAGTGATAGAAGCATTGGTAGCCGTGAACTCATAGTTGCCCTCAGCAGCCTTCAGCAGTACCGGCTTGTAGGCAGCAATAGACGTAGCATCAGTATGATCGATGGTTGTACCAGAAACACCCGTCATGTTGTAAGCCTCAACGCCTGTAGCCAAATTGGCAGCAAACGGAATTATCATCGTACCATAACCAGCCTCTGTGATGGTCTTGGTGAACTTTGCATTAGTAGCTGTAAATGCAGCGGGAGCCTTAAAGGGCTTGCCGTCTACCAACTCCAGATTAGCGCAAACGCCAGAAACTATCACATTCTTGGTATTAGCCAACTTGCTATTATCATCAATAAACAGAGCATTGGGGTTGGCGGCATCAAGCGTCTGGGCGGCAGTAATAAGGCCGGTAACGTCAAAGCAGGTGATGCTCTCGTCAGTAAGATATTCATTTCCAGAAATTGTTGTTTGACCAGAAGGAGTATAAGCAACTGGAGCTGCACCCGTACACATATATGCCACCGATACAACTGACGCACTGGAGCCCCAGTCATTTGCAGCCTTTACACCTTTAAGATATTTATATCCAGAAACCTTGGTAACATAAGTACCCACTCCAGCTTTTATTTTAGTTGCAGTAGCATAATCAGCAGTAGCATAATCAGCAATAGGATAAGCATACAGGGTCTTTACTGAACCGGCACCACCGGCTTCACCATCCCATATCCAAACGCGCAAACCTGCTGTATTATCTGATGCTGTTGTCACCTGAAAACAAATGTAATCATAGCCCTCAATGTTTACGTGATTTGATTCACTGCTACCATCGCCGTTGCCAAAACTTGCACCCCCAGGTCCGAACTCTTTCGGATAGACAACAGAACTAGCCCAACTCGTGTTAGATCCCGTCAATTCTTTAACATCTATTGTCCCAGTTGGAGCCACAAACTTTTCTACTTCTGTAATACTAATCACATCAGGGGCAGTTCCGTAGATAACTACTTTTTGAATAGAAATTGTTCCTGCAAAACCAAAGTTTATGCGAATATGTTGTCCATCAGCGGCAAAATCGGCTTTCCCAAAATCAACATTTAGAACTTTCCAAGAATCTGTTTCATCAATAGCAATATTATCCTTTACAATGCTCTTGCACCAGCCTCCATACGTAACCTTTATATTAGCTGCTGCTGTAGACTTATAGATAATTTTTGCACTATAGGTAAAATCCTTTTGAATCTTAGCCCCATCAATAATAAAACACTGATAATCATCGGTAGAGGCATTTTTCATCTCAAGAGCGCCAGAATTTATAGTTGGAGCTACCGCTTCACCCTTAATCCAGTTTGGTCAAAATAGTAGCCATAACTAGCCGTTTGAGTGTAGTCAATACTCTTAACGACAGTTTCAACACTAGCTTTTGCCCCGCCCACTGCAAGCACCTACAGGGCTAACGCCATCAATGATTTTGTAAAAAGTCTCATAAATTTAAATTTAGTTAGTTAATAATAAAAAATAAAATGTAAGCATTGAATGGTCGCAAAGGTAAATGGTAAAAATGACACTACAAAGAAAAAGCTGACATTTTTAACAACGAAACAGCAGAATGAAACAAATAACAAAACAATTGCTACATTTCACCCCTACGAGTTATAGGCTTTAAGGAACTGACAGCCGTTCAAGTGAATCATGTGCTCGGGGGCTACCACCATTAAACGGAGAGTTTACCGCCACTAAACTGAGGATTTACCGGCACTAAACGGAGGGTTTCCCGCCACTAAACTGAGGGTTTACCGCCACTAAACTCACCACCCTTCCCCCTCTCTGTCGGAGCGCTCCCTGATCTCAAGCGAAGAGCTGCCGAATCTCAAGCGAAGAGCCAGTAAGGTATCAACAAAAAACAAGCGGACACCATTGCAGATGTCCGCCTGAATTAAGTATTTAACGGCTATAAAGTCTCACTTAATCACGACCTTGGCTAAAGATCGAGCTCGTTCACGTTCGATAAAACAAGAGCAAGCTCAGTTTTATTCTCACTTAATCACGACCTTGCGACCATTCTTGATGGCGATGCCACGGAAGCTTGCCTGTACGCGCTGTCCCTGCAGGTTGTACAGAGTCGATGATGTGGCATTGAAATTCTTGACAGCACTGATGCCAGTGGCTATGCTTGCTGTGGCAGACAGTTCTTTGCTCTCAGCGTTGAAAGTGAAGGTAACGTCGTACGTGCCTGCTGTCTCAATGCTAATAGTCTGGTTGTCACTACCATTGCCATAAGACTCTGCCCAACCGTGGTTAGCACAAACCTTGAACTCATAGGTGCCAGCTTCCAAAGCAACACCTGTGCGGGTCAGTTTGTAAAGACCATCGGTATCCTTCGTCATGTCGTTAGCGGTATTTGCTGGATCCCATGCAACACCGCAGAGCGCCTCTACACCTGCGATAGTCCAAGTAACCTCACCCGGCTCAAGCTCTCGCAAATCCTTAGCCTCGGCCACGATAGTCCAATTTTCCGTTGCACTCTTTCCACCGTTCCAAGTCATCGTGAAAATGAAAGCAGTTGCGCTGTACTTGTTGAGGTCAATCTTGAAGTTGCCATCGTTGTCAGCTTCCAACCATTTGGGAGCCTCAGCAGAAGATGTCTTACCAGCTACGGCATCGCCATCTGCGTTATAGTAAACATCCCAGAAACCCATCCAAGAAACACCATTGGGACGAAACTTGAACTGTATAGCAGTATTTCCCAAAGAAGAGGGGTCCAAAGTGTACTTGTAGGTTTTGCCTGCCTCAATGACTTCAGCAAAGGTGGTGGGGTCGTCCCAGCCGACATGGCTACCAGAAACACCCAGTGTGTTCACCTCAGCATCAGGAATCTCTGTGTAGTCTCCAGTGACATCCTGAAGGCTTACATTGCCAGCACCATCGTCCCAAGAGAGAATGAAGTAACGGTCAGAAGTAACGTCCTTGACATCGCCAGTCTGCTTGGTACTAGAAGCATCACCGTTGTTGAACAGGAAGCTAATCTGAGTAATCTCGTCAGGGAAAGAGAACATCCAGAATTGATCACCTGTATCAGGGTGGGTGTACTTCTCGGTAAACTGAAGTGAACCGGGCCAGTCACCTACGTTGTCGAAGGTTCCGCCTACTGCTCCCCATGTCCAAAGGAAAGGAGCTGTTTCACACTGAACGTAAATGTTAATCTTTGCCTGAGCAGAGATAGCAAGAACGCACATCACAATTAAAGTAAAAAATTTCTTCATAATCGGTTCGTTTTTGTTTGTAATTATATAGTTTATAAAAATACGTTTTCTAGTGCAAAGGTAAAGATAATTATCTTACATTGTTTCATTGGAATGAAAAAAGTGACAAGGATGGTGTGCAAACGTTTACACACCATCCCTGCCATCCTTATTTCTTCAGAATGGTCCAGTTGCCAGTAATATCGTTCAAATAGAAGTCATAGACTCCTGCAGGAACCGTGATGTCTGTACTGCCGGTAGGCAACGTGTACACCGTCTGGGCAATGGACTGTGAGCCGTCACCGCCCCAGTCTTTGGTGTCCCAGTTGTGGTTGGCACGGAATTTCAGCTTGGCATCACCCGTCAGTTCGAAGTCGAGCAGACACCAGTTGTGGGGAGCCTTGGCACACTGTGTCAAATCAAAGTCAGTATCCCAATTGGTGCCGTTGATAGTACCAATAAGGCTGATGTTTGCATATTCCACCGTTGGTGCTTCTGCGGCTGTCCACTGATAGGTGTGGATGTTCTTCTCCTCGTCCATCTCAATGGTCAGCGTGTACCAACCCTCTGTAAGCGGGCCAAGCCACTGGCCAGGCTGAACAAACGTGCCACTTTCCTGACGGGCACCGGTAGCCTTACCCTCGAAGCCCCATGTCTTGGTGGTTGCACCAGCCAGCATGGCCTCCCGTTCCCAAACCTTCACATTGTAGACGGACTTGCCATTGGCGTTGTTCGGCCAGAAAGTGGTATAGGTGAATGTAGTTGGTGCTGTCTTGTAGAACATGTAGTTACGACTGGTTTCAGGAGCTTCCACCTTCATGTTGCCACCAGAGTTAGCATACAGGTAGTAGCAGTAGAACTGAATGACAGGCTCAGAGACGACAGATGACTTCTCCATGTTTATGGTAAGGTTGTATTTGGCCGCACCGTCGTTTGCCGGACCTACGAATGCTGGTCCGCCCTTCACCATACCCTCGCCTTCACCTTGTCCGAAGGCAACAGTCATATCACCGTTCATAAATTTCGACAAGTCTTCCTCTGCCACTATCATGTACTCGGTATCCATACGGACATCGGCATCATTTTTGACAGCGTCGATGGTAACAGCAAATACCGGGTCATCGTAGACATCGGTCGTGCTGTGGGTAAACTTAGTTTCACTCCAATTGCCATCAATTCCCTTGACAACGGCATAATAGCCCGTCGAGATATAGATCCCCCTCTCGTCGACAGGAGTGAATGCTACAGAATAGTTGCCGTAGTAGTTGCTGCCTGGTGTCCCTACGATAGCTTCACTAGTACCGTTAGTAACGGTAAAGAGATTTATGCGCATATAGAGCGTTGTCTCATTGGGGTTGTGGGTGAAGTGATTGTAGTAGGCGGCCTGAAGGCTGCTGGGCAGCACACTGACCACATTGGTATTAGCCATACTCTCACCTTCCAGCGTAAAGGCATCACTATAGTCGTTGGACTTCGCAATGTCAATCCTGGACTTCAGGATGGTATTGGCCGGCATGTTGCCCTCAGTGACTGACGCATTGCCCAATGGAATGGGTGCATCGCTGGCAATGAGTTGCTGAAGGTTGATGGTTTTCACATCAACACCATTAAATGTGATGGCATCTGGCCGGAGTATGCTCTCTTGCGGATTCGACTGTGGGGGAGTCGAAACCGAATAGTCATCACCGCAGGCGGTAAGGACAATGCTCAGGAGAGCCATCATATAGAAACTGATTTTTTTCATAATCTTTTCCTTATTTTGAGTTAGTACACATTACGTTTTAATTGACAGCAAACTTCACCTTATTAGTATTCATGTCGACCGTGAATGTGACAGAACCACCAGTAAAGCCTGCAAACTTCCAGGTACCCTTACCAGGCTGAAGCAGGTCATCAGAGTAAGCGTTATTCTCATCCCACTCGCAACCGTCGATAGGAGCATCTTTGGCCTGAGGACCTATAGATCCCATCGGGTCATCATCACTACCCCAGTCATCCAAATAGGTGTAGAAGCGGAACTGGAGGTCGCCGGCAGGAATGTCGAAGGTAGCTTCAAAGACCTTACTGCCGATTTCCGTTTCTATGAGTTTCCATGGCTCCAGGGCATCGGCATTGGCTGGCTGAGGTGCAATCCACTCGTTTGGAGTACCAATGAGGTAGATGTAGGCTGGTGCCTTGATGGCCTTGTATGCTGCCATGTGGTTAAAAACTACGGCATTAGACACGATGGTCGAACCCGGCACGAGGGCTGTCAGTGCCTCGAAGAGGGCTGCGCGGACTCGGAAGGCTATCTTGCGGTAACCTTTGTCTACATAGTCATCGGGACTCGTGATGCCGTCAGCCTGATTAATGCCCTGTGCTATTTCCTCGCCATTAATGTCTGAACTGCAGGTGTAAAGGTTTGTACTGAGATAGTCATCCTCCTGTCCTATAACGTTGCCGTCTGCATCCTTGATGTCTTTCTGACACCATTTTACAGTACCGTCAGCCTGTACTACGCCAACTTGTATGCTGTATGTGGCATAGGCATTATAACCAAAATCAGGCTGTGACCATGTCAGGTGGACGGTGTTAGCGGCTGACAGTTGGATATACTGCTCGGCCATGGCAGGAGTGTTAAGCGTGAAGGATGTCGGTGTCTTGAACGTCGGATTGTCGTCACGGTCATCCTTACACGAAGTAAATATACTAGCGATGCATATCAGCAGGGCGCCAAGCAATAACTTGTTCTTCATATTGCGTTTCTCTTTGTTGCTTGTTAATACTCCATTTATTCAATCTCAGAATAGCCGTCAATCTGGACAAGATTGCTGTTGGCCATGATTTCAGAAGAAGGCAGGGGGAACAAGTTACGCCTCTTGTCGAACTTAATCTTGTTGGTACCGTCGGCAATACCATTCTTGTAAGACCAGTTGTAGGCATCCTGACCACCAAACCTGTTGAAGCGGATAAGGTCTACACGACGGTAGCCTTCGAAGTAGAACTCACGGCCACGCTCGTCAAGGACGTCGGTCAGCGAGTAAGTGCTCTTTGTGCCAGCATGGGCACGATTGCGGATGGCATCCATATACTGCTTTGCCTTGGAAGATGTGGCACCATTGAGGTGAATCTCAGCCTCAGCGGCATTCAAATAAGCCTCGGCAGCACGGAACAAGAAAAAATCGGTGTCGACGTCCGTGGGGTCGTGGGGAGTGGCACCTGTAGAGTAGTTATTGTTCCATTTAGGAGTGACAATACCCTGCACGAACTCAGTATTGCTACCCAAGTCCAGCGTACGGGCTTTCTTTTCCGTTCCCTTGCCCCAGAAAATAGCACGGTCATCGCTGCTGGCTGCGCGAATCTCTTTAGCGGTCTTACCAACATACATCGCGGGGGAAGAGGTAAACACCTGAAGGAACTCAGGACGGCAGCGCATACCGCTCCATGCGCCATCGGTTGTAGCACTGCTCAGATCGATGACTGTCTTCATGGTACCGTCCCACATGGCAGCGATGAAGAAACGGGAACCGCCCCATCCGCGAGTGGTTATGCCATCCTGCTTGAGGGGAAGAATGGCTTCACAACTGGCACCGTTTGAACCATTGTCACCCATGAACAGCAGGTCGTAGGGCTTATAGCCGTTGTTTTTGGCCGTAGCGGAAATCTCATTATCGCCAAACAGCTTATAGTCAGAATTGATGACTTTCTCAGCATAGGCTAATGCCTGGTCCCAGTAAGGATTATTCTGTCCGTCGTTGTTCAGATAGACACCGGCATTCAGATACAGACGACTTAGCAGCAGCCATGCAGCAGCCTTGTCCATGCGTCCGTAATCTACTTCCGTGTCATTCCTGGGCTTTGCCGGCAACAGAAGAGGTTCTGCTGCCTCTATCTCGTCCTTCACCCAGTTGAACATAAACTCACGTCCCATAGCCAGCAGTTCTGCACGGCTATATGACTGGCCTTCGACATATTTGGAATTATAGGCGTGAGCCTGCTTTGGTGCCTCTGCCGATATGGACGTCGTGAACGACGGGTCACCAAAGAAGTCGAGCATAAGATAATTGTTGTATGCGCGCAACAGGCGGACTTCGGCCTTCATAGTGGCATCCGCACCCTTCTCTTCTGCCACTTCGAGGAAGTGGTTGCAGAAACCGATGTTTGAAACCAGACGATAATACAGGAACTTTAGCGTGGGAGTACTGGGTACACATTGGTTATAGCAGATGTCTACAATACCACCGTCACTCCACCAACAGATAGCCTCATCGGTAGGCAGTACGTTGAAAGTGAAAATGTTGCGCAATAGTGTTGAACGTCCTGCATCCTGGATGGTAAAGTCGGCTGCACCGTCATTACCCTCCATAATCAGACCAGCATAGCACTTTGAGTAAAGTGCATTGATGTCCACTTCGGCCGTGACATTCGGGTCAAGATTGCCTTTGTCGAGGTCGGCCATGCAAGAAGTGACACTGGTGGCAAACAGCATAGCTGCCACCGGAATCATTGCTTTTATTCTATAGAGTTTCATAATAATGTACGTTGTTTAGTTGTTGATTAGAAATTCAGGTTAACTCCAAGCAGGAAGGTGCGGCAGCGGGGATATACGCTGCTTTCCTTACCAGAAATTTGCTCAGGATCCAGACCCTTATATTTTGTAACGGTAAACACGTTAGTACAAGAAGCATATATGCGTCCGCTGATACCGTGATAGTTGCCTGCCTTGAGCAGATTCTCGAAGTTATAGCCCAACGTGATGTTGTCACACTTCAAGAAAGATGCATTCTGTACAAAATAATCACTCAGAGGATAATTGTAGGAACTCCAGTTCAACGCAGTAATATCAGGAGTACTGTTCTCATAGAATCCAGAAGTATTAGCCAACACGGAAGAGTTCATATTACCCTGTACGATGTCATTATAGACATAATTGTCAAAACTGAAACGGAAGTTGGTTCCGAGATCCCAGTTCTTATAGGCTAACTTGAAATAGAAACCACCTGTCCAGGGAGCTGTAATGCTCTTATAGAAATAACGGTCGTTCTCGTCAATGACACCATCAGCATTACGATCCACATAGACACCCTGAATAGGACGTCCGCTGGCATCATATACCTGTTGGTATACCCAGAAGGAGTTGGCGGGCTGTCCGACCTTGTGGTAAGTCACCGTTTGGTCAGTACCGGCTGTCATTCCAGCCTCAATCATATCTCGGCCACCATAGAGTTCGCTGATCTTGTTCTTGTTGTAGGCAACATTCACACCAAAATCCACGAACCAGTCCTTGGTTTGAATGGGTTTTGCGGTGATAGCCAGTTCTACACCGGTATTCTTCAGAGAACCAGCATTGAGCATCATGGCGTTGTCGAAGTTCATTCCGCCAGGGATAGTGGGAGTACAAAGCAGGTCTGTAGTCTTGCGATAATAGGTATCAAATACCAAGGAGAGACGGTCATTAAACATACCAAAATCGATACCCAGATTCCATGTCGTAGTGGTTTCCCAAGTCAGGTCGTTGTTGTAAACCAGCGGCTGATAAAGTACACCAGTGGGATTGGTAGCCATCGGATACAGGTAGTGGCTGTTGGCAACGTCTCTGGTAACCTTGTATATAGAAGTGTAGTATTCCCTGCCAGTATCCTGTTGACCAGTCTTACCCCAGCCTAAACGGATCTTGGCATCGCTAATGACATCTACGTCCTTGAGGAACTTCTCGCTCTTCATACGCCATGCAAAGGCAGCAGAGGGGAAGAAGCCCCAGCGGTGACCGTCAGCAAAGCGGCTGGAACCGTCGTAACGTGCAGTGAAGGTAAAGAGGTAACGATCCAGCAGCGTATAGTTCATACGGCCATACCAGCTGACGAGAACGGTCTGACCCTTCCATTTGTCTTCAGACTTGCTATAGACGGTGTTGGCCTTGGGGTTGCCATCATCATCCAATCCTTCATAGGTAGATGGGAAGTAGGATACGTAGTCGTTGTTGCCCCAGTAGCGCATACGGCTGTATTCGTAACCAGCCATCAAGTCGAAGTGATGGTTCTTGTTGAAGTCCTTGTAATACTGGGCATAAGCGGTATAAATCAGGTTATACTTCTTCTCATGATTCTCGCCAACTCCACCATAATAGAAACCGTATGTACTAAAACGGTTGTTGTCGGTGTATTCACCACCATCTGCATATTCTCCAGCAAAGTTCATGTGGAGACGAATATCTTCAAAGCCATGTATCTTGTAGTCAATCTCAAAATTACCCAATAGCACATTGGCCTTCTTGTACCACGTGTAATTGTCAATCTTTTCCATGGGGTTGGCGGGAGAATTGTCAAGAATTGTATATGGGAAGGTAGGGTCGAAGACATCGGTTTCCTTTGTCCACTGCCAGTAACCGCCCCAGTTGGCA
>JAEEOD010000273.1 GCA_016284115.1 Bacteroidaceae bacterium | reverse complement strand
ACACTGACATTGAACAACCAAGGGGTCTGGAAATGGAATGGACGTACCATCTCGCCATGATTAGGCAGTTCATCTACAGTTGACACTGTCGCGTCGTAAACAATTCCATCAGGATCCTGTACAGAAGATTTGAGCTGCGCACTGGTCTTGTAATCTAGACTAAAGAATGTTGGAGTGTGCATCGCCAAACCAAAACGGAACGGAGAGTCCTCAAATGGACGGAAGATAGCACCTAACTTAAAGTCAACACCTGTACCTACAATACGGTTCCAACTACTGAGATCATAACCCTCGCCATTAGTGCCAGGATAAACCTCTTCATAATAGGTATATTTCTTGAAGTTGAGGTCATAGCCTCCTAAGGTTAAACCTAAATACACACGGTCGTTAACATTCAATGCTACGATGAAACTGTACTGGTCTAAGTGGCTACGCTGCTCTACTTCAAGTAAGGCATTACCCTGGTCGTACATACCGATATATTCTTGGGGTTGACCTGCAGGAGTCTCTACTGGATCAATCACGAATCCATAGTAGCCAATAGCAGAAAGCCAGCCAATCTCATTATTGTTAAAAGCATTCTCCCATGCATCGGCATTGATGCCGTAAGCCTGCTGAGCCATTTGCTGTGTCTGGGTAAAATCACCCAAACCGCCAGCAAACTTCTGCTTGTTGAAGAAAGATTTCACCCTACGGTAATTGAAACCAAAGTTGACATAACGCAGCGGGGTTGAATTGCCAATCTTAGAGGAATAGACAAATCCAATCTGATCGAAATCACCTCGCACATCATCGTTCTTGTATGTACCTGAAAGTGTATTACTCTTAGTGTTGAAGGATGACAGGCCAAAGGTAGTCTGTATATCGCTACTGCGGAAGATACCGATACCTGCTGGATTGGTATTCATCGTTGAGATGTCACCACCCAATGCACTCATAGCACCACCCATACTCACGAAACGCGCTGTACCGTTCAAGTCCTTGTCGATGAACTTTGCTCCATCATATACTGTCTGAGCGGCTGCAGAGCCTGCCAATAACAGCAGGCTCCATACAACCAATGAAATTTTCTTATTCATAGCTATATTCATTATCCATTATTCATTATCCATTAATTAGCGTGAACGTCCACCGCCACCGCCTCCACCACGGGAGCCGCCGCCTCCGCCGCTGAAGCCACCACCACGGGAGCCACCACCGCTATAACCACCACCACTGTATGAGCGAGAGCTAGAACTGCCAGAGTAGCTACGAGTTGGACTGCTACTGCGAGTAGGAGTACTTGTGCTATTACTACGTACACGGGTACTGCTGCTAGAGCCCGGGGAGTAACTACGGCTGCTCTGTGTGCTGCTTGGGCTGTAAGTACGTGTACGAGTAGTACCTGCGCTGCCTGAGCTGCGTACGGTAGAGCCACTGCGTGTTTGAATATTAGTACCACCGTTGTTGCTGCGTACACGAGTACCGTTGGCATTCGGAGTAACATTGGTATTGCTGCGAGTACCTGTAGCATTGGTACGTACACGAGTACCGTTGCTGCTATTCACTACCCTACCATTACCAGTAGTACGAGTACGAGTGCCATTACTGCGAACAGATGTACCATCGTTACTGCGTACACGAGTGCCATTGGCTGTACGAGTACGAGTAGCATTGTTCACACCTACGCCATTGCCACCAACACCACCTCTACGGGTAGAGTTACTATAGCTACTACGTGCGCCTGGCTGACCACGGAAGGTATAGTTCTGTGGACGATAGTGGTAGCCACCCCATCCATAATAACTACCATAGTGCCATGGGCTATGCCAGCCTCCGTACCATCCACCATACCAGCCGGTGTACCATGGGCTGTACCAACCACCATACCAGCCATAGTGCCATGGGCTATACCATGGGCTGTACCAAGAAGTATACCAAGGATGATACCAACTGCTCCATCCCCAGCCCCAACCAACGGTTGAGAAACGCCAGTCGAACCACAGACGGTTGCTCCAGGTAGGGAATACATATGCATAGTAGTCGTCAACAAATACGTTCCACTCCCAAGAGTTCAAGCCGTAAACAACATCCCAATAATATGGACTGCTGATGCTAATAGCGAAACGAGGGTTACGGAAACGGATAATACGGGTAGCATACTCGTAGTCATCGCTATTGCCGTCGAAACCATTTACCCACTCGCCATCGAGCTCGCCATCATAATTTGTGTCACCGTTTACCACAGCTTCTTTGTTGGAAGCAGTAGCATCGCCAGTATAGCGACGGTTGTATTCATCGACACTGCGCTTATTTTTAGTGTTACCATTCACTACCACCTTGGTCCCTTCTGGAACGACAATAGTAGTGGCTGGTTTATTTGACTTTACGACCACCGTTTTGCGTGCTGCATCAGCCTCTGTTTTCTGCTCCGCAGCCTTCGCCTGTTCCTTATTTGCTTTGGTAGGAACATAGTAAAGGTCGTCAACCACATTCTGTGCCATCACCAAAAATGGTGCGCACACTGCCATTAGCAATAAAACAATCGACTTCTTCATATCTTTATAAATTTAAATGAGTAAACTTCTTTTTACTCTTTTAACACCCGAAAGTAATCATTACTGCGCACTCAAGCAAATTATTTTCACTTTTTCTTTGTTATCATTGTTTTTTTTAACTAAATTGTTTTTTGATTGGGAAAAACAAGCTATCTTTGCAATAAAATACGTAATGTATGAAAGTTAGTAATATCATTCAAAACTATATATCAGAGCGAGTGTTACCTATTTGGTGCATCTTCCTCCTAGACATATTTATGGTAGCCTTATCGGTAGTCATGGCTTGCCTATTACGTTATGATTTCACAACGGTTTTTTCCTCCGACAGTATTTTGGGCAAAGCCATCCTATGGATACTGCTTGTGAACATGATATTCTTCAAGGTATTCCACACTTATGCCAATGTTATCCGATTCTCGTCATTCGTAGATATCATGCATATTTTCGTGTCTCTTACCATCGGTCATTTGCTGTTGGTGATTATCAGCATCATTTGCGAATTGGCCTTTGACTACGAATTTCTCCCCATCAGCGTGCTACTCATCTCGTACGTGTTTTCATTTGCTGCGATGGCAGGTATACGCGTTTTAATCAAGGTAATATATGAGTATGTTAGTTTTGACGGGAAACATGGTACAAACGTATTTATATTTGGTACACGAGAATATGGCGTTGACATTGCCAAATCTATCCGATCTAAATCACACTATAAATATCGTTTGAAAGGCTTTATATCGAGTGACCAAGCCTTTATCGACAAGGTCATCATGGGCGTAAAAGTTTATCCTTTCGACAGCGAATTGATTAATATATTAGAGGAAAAGAATATTCATGCGGTGATTGTGACGCCTTATAACATGGATAAGTTGAAGGACACTTCGTTCACCGAACAATTATTGTCACGTAACATTAAGATTTTAGTACTGCCTAACTTGAGTGAGTGGAATCAGAACACACATAACATCGTGCAATTGAAGGAACTCCAAATTGAGGACTTGTTGCAGCGCGACCCTATCCAGATCGACATGCATAAGATTGCATCCCACTTGGAAGGAAAGCGAGTGATGATAACCGGTGCTGCAGGTTCTATCGGCAGTGAAATTGTTCGGCAGGTAGCATCGTTTAACCCCTATAACCTAGTGTTGATTGATCAGGCTGAGACTCCGCTGCATGATATTCGTTTAGAATTGCAATCAAAATGGGTGGAGATTGAAGCAGAGACTATTGTAGCTGACATTTCCAATGCTACTCGCATGGAGCAGATTTTTGCACTATATCGTCCGCAGTATGTGTTCCACGCTGCAGCCTACAAGCATGTGCCGATGATGGAGGACAATGCCTCTGAAGCTATTCAGAACAATGTAACGGGTACACGCATTCTAGCTGACCTGGCCGTGAAATACCAGACCGAAAAGTTTGTAATGATATCTACCGATAAGGCTGTGAATCCATCGAATGTGATGGGCTGCTCTAAACGTATCTGCGAAATCTACGTGCAGTCTTTAGCCAAGAAATTGGAACGCGATGGTAATAAAGTTACGCAGTTCATCACTACCCGATTCGGAAATGTACTAGGCTCAAATGGTTCTGTCATTCCGCTGTTCCGTAAACAGATTGAGCAGGGCGGCCCTGTGACAGTGACACATCCTGAGATTATCCGCTACTTCATGACCATTCCCGAGGCTTGCCGATTAGTGCTTGAAGCTGGTAGCATGGGTAATGGTGGTGAGATTTATATCTTCGACATGGGCAAGCCTGTTAAGATTCTCGACTTGGCAAAGCAGATGATTAGTCTGTCAGGACGCAGTGACATCCAAATCAAATTTACTGGTCTACGTCACGGTGAAAAACTCTATGAAGTGCTGTTGAACGACAAGGAGCATACGAAACCAACCTACAATGACAAGATTATGATAGCTGAGGTTCGTGAGTACGACTACGACGAGGTGAAGAAAAAAATTGATGAGTTGGAAGAGGTGGCAACTACTTACGACCAGATGAAGATTGTAGAAAAGATGAAGGAATTAGTACCAGAGTATGTGAGCAAAAATTCCATCTTTGAAAAGTTGGATCAAAAATGATTAGGAATTGAAATATGATTATTGGCCATAAAAAAAGCTGCTCTTTTGAGCAGCCTTTTTTATAGTCAATGACCAAAAGCCATAGTTAAATCTGAGGAAGTTCTAGCCACTTCACATAGCAGAAGTCCTGACGGTGTGGCAACTGCTTGTTACGTGGATACATACGGATAGCGCTCTTGTACTGTCCGAACTGATTGGGTGAGAGCTTAGCCTCAAAGATATAATTGTTGCCTTCACGACCAGTGAGCTGTAATGGCTCTACATTAAATACACGCTCCTCACCATCCTTATTAATATATACATTCACCTTCTCAAGACCTACTGCATCGTCGAGACCCTGTTCATCGATGACATACCTGATAGAATATTCAGTACCTGCCTCGATACCACCAGCAGGAAAATCCCATGAGCATGAAACCACGCGAATGGCATCCCAACGCTCAGCCACAGCTTCCTTCCACTGGGCAATATCCTTGGCCAGGCGGAAGTTGTCCTTAGCAATCTCCTTGAAACGCTTAGCCTGCTTGATGTAGAACTTATTATAGTAATCATCCAACTGACGTTTCATAGTATAATGAGGTGCAATCTGTGCAATGGAATTTTTGATAACTTTAATCCAATCTTTAGAAATGCCCTTCTTGTCCTTATTGAAGTACAGAGGGATAATCTCGTTCTCCAACAAGTTGTAAATGGTAGCTGCATCCAGCTGATCCTGATGTTCCTGGTTCTGGTAAGTACGCTTCTCGGTGAGAGCCCAACCAGCGCCTTCACGATAGCCTTCCAACCACCAACCGTCTTTCACACTGAGGTTGACAACACCATTCATCTCAGCCTTCTCTCCTGATGTACCAGAAGCCTCTAATGGGCGTGTCGGTGTGTTCATCCAAATATCTACACCACTCACCAAACGACGAGCCAAGAGGAAGTCATAGTCCTCGAGGAAAATAACCTTTCCTATGAACTCAGGACGTTGTGAAATTTCAAATATCTTCTTGATCAATCCCTGACCAGCGCCATCTGCGGGATGGGCCTTACCTGCGAAGAGGAAGATTACTGGATGCTCAGGATCGTTGACAATCTTCTTCAAACGTTCAATATCGGTAAACAACAAGTGTGCACGCTTATAAGTTGCGAAACGACGACAGAAACCAATAACCAGTGAATTAGGGTTGATACGGCCCATAAGCTTCACAACACGCTGTGGGTCACCCTGATTCTTCAGCCAAGTTTCACGGAACTGCTCTTGGATATATTCAAACAGTTTCTTCTTTAAAGCCATACGAGTCGCCCAGATTTCTTCGTCTGGACAGTTGTAAATGCCATGCCAGATTTCCTCATTGGACTGATCACTCAAATGTTTTTCGTCAAAATACTTAGCATAGAGATGACGCCATTCGGTAGCACACCAAGTGGGGAAATGAACGCCGTTGGTCACATAGCCTACATGGTTCTCCTGTGGGAAATAGCCGTTCCATATAGGAGCAAACATTTTCTGGCTCACCCAGCCATGCAACATAGATACACCATTTACTTCCTGGCAGGTGTTGCAAGCAAAGGTGGACATACAGAATTTCTCACCATGATCATCAGGATTCGTACGGCCCATACCAATGAACTCGTCCCAACTGATGCCTAAACGCTTAGGATAGCTACCCATGTACTTGCCAAACAGACCTTCGTCGAAATAGTCGTGACCTGCTGGAACAGGAGTGTGTACAGTGTATAAACCGCTAGCACGTACCAGTTCGAGTGCCTGATTAAATGACAGACCATCACCCTCTATATAATCGCACAAACGCTGCAGATTGCAAAGCGCTGCGTGACCTTCGTTACAATGATAGATATCTTTCTTGATGCCCAACTTCTTCAGCAACAACATACCACCGATACCAAGCAGTATTTCCTGTTTCAAACGGTTCTCCCAGTCACCACCATAAAGGGCATGAGTTATAGGTTTGTCGTATTCTGAATTCATCTCATTGTCGGTATCCAGCAGGTAGAGCTTTACACGACCTACGTTGACACGCCAGACAAAAGCATGTACTAGGTAGTTGTTATAAGGCACGTCAATCACCATAGGGTTACCATTGTTGTCAAGCTGACGCTCAATAGGCAGACTGCTAAAGTTCTGTGTTTCGTAGTTGGCTATCTGCTGTCCTTCCATGTTCAAGCTCTGGGTAAAGTAGCCAAAGCGATAGAGGAAACCTACAGCACACATATCTACGTTGGAATCAGAAGCCTCTTTTACATAGTCACCTGCCAACATACCCAAACCGCCACTGTAAATCTTCAGGGCTGAATGAATACCATACTCCATACAGAAGTATGCCACTGACGGGCGATTGCTGTCTGGCTTCACATCCATATAGTTGCGGAACATCTCATAGACATTCTTAATGCGTTTCATCAATGCCTTATCCTTGATAATTTCCTCCTTACGAGCATAGGTGAGGCGCTCCAGTAACATCACTGGATTATGCTTCACATCATGATAAAGCTCAGGATCAAGGTCACGGAACAAATCGCGAGCCTCGTAGTTCCATACCCACCACATATTGTGGGCAATTTCGTCCAAACACTTCAGCTGTTCTGGAAGACTTGACTTTACTATAAGATCTTTCCATTGTGGAGTGTTTGCATAATCTGCTTTGATTTTCATTTGTAAATCTTTGATTAGTTAATGATTTTTTTTCTTTTAGTTAACCATTAAGCTGACGAATCCTTGCACGACGTAGCGCAAAGTCATAAGCCTCATAATAATAAGTAATGAAGTGCTTCCACAGTGCTTTTTCTGCAATAGCTGCAGCACGCCTGCGGGCTGCCTTCACTTGGTTCTTATCCAGACGCAGGAAACCCAGTGTGGTGTCACGCACTTCGTCTGCAACTTCATGATAGTTATAATCAGATCGGTGAAGTACTTCAACTCCATCTGATATACCTTTTACATTGTCCATATCTTTCACCCACAAGCCAAAACCTGCCAGGTCAGTGGTGATGGTGGGTACGTGGAATGCCACGCTTTCAAGTGGTGTATAACCCCATGGCTCATAGTAGGACGCATAAACACTCAAGTCGTTACCCACCATCAAGTCATAATAACTCTTGTTGAAGATGCCATCGTCACCATTGAGATAGCATGGCACAAAAATGACCTTCACTTTATCGTACACACTGTTGTTCATGCCCAGATAATGCATCATGCCCAGCACCTTGTCTTCGTCCATATTGTGAAGCCAATGGGTGATATAGGGCTGATTAAGCGGTGCATCATATTCTTTGTACGTAGCCAAACGTGCCTGAAGATCAGTGCGAGGCTCCAATGTCCAAGCTGGAACATTGATAAATGCCAATACTTTATGATTTAATTCAGGACACTTATTCAGACGATGCATCGCATCGATAAACACATCGATACCCTTATTCTTGAATTCATAACGTCCGCTGGTACCAATAATAATGGTATCTTCCTCAAATGTCTCACCCAAGAGGCAGTTGGCAACACGTAACATGCTCTTACGGGCACGTTTCATCTTGCCTGTATAGGTAGAAGCCTTCGGTACAAAATCATCTTCAAAGCCATTTACCAACACCACATCAGCTGGCTTGTCTAGCAGTTCTTTGCATTCTTTGTTGGTAATCTCGCTCACCGTGGTGAAGCAGTCTACAGAATGGGCTGTCTGCTTCTCGATGGAATGCTTTGACTGCATGTTGAGTTCTTCTGCCATCTGATCGCCATTATAGGCAAACAAGTAGTCGTAGAGAGGCTTGTTGTTGCCTGCAATAGAACGACCTATAGATGTAGCATGAGTGGTAAAGATTGTGGCTATCTCTGGCACGTTCTTCTGAAGATAGAGGGCACTCATGCCCGTCATCCACTCGTGTGCCTGGAATACCACCTTATCGTTGAAAGTCAGATTATAGCGGTAGAAGCTTTCTGCTACCTTAGCAGCAGCAATAGCAAACATGCAGCTCTCATCATAGTCGCCATAGGCATGGAGCGAGTCAACGCCATAGTCTTCCCACATGCGACTATAAATCTCATTCTTCTGAGCAAAGAAAGGCATAAAGTCCACTAACACTACCACAGGCTCACCGGGGATGTTCCATCGCCCTACCCTCACTTTCAAACCATCATGATGGATGGCATACTCAGCCCATGCAGGGTAGAGTGATGAAGATTCAATAAATGTAGGATTATCTTTGCCTTGCCAAATATCAGGCCCGATGAAAATAACTCTATTCCGCAGTTGTTCCTGCAGTGTCTTCGCCCTTGTAGAGAGCACTGTATAGATACCACCCACCTTATTACACACTTCCCAACTTGCTTCAAAAATGTAATCGGGGGTCATTAATGTTTCACTAATCATCTTTTCTTAATTTGACTGCAAAGGTACGGAAAATTATCGAAATTAAGGTAAGCTATACACAAAAAAAAGCCCGCTTCTTGATACGATTTTTTCTTTCGCATCAAAAAGCGGACTATATATGCCTTATTTAAGGCTGATGGCAAAGCTTATACCATCAACGCTGCAATCAGTGCCAAGATAGCGTAGAACTCAGGCAATGCGCAATAAATCATGGTATTGACCATCACGTCGTGACCCTGAGCAATACCGTTGATACCGTTGGCAGCTACCTGGCCCTGACGGATAGCTGAGAACAGGCAGATAAAACCTACTGCTGCACCAACACCCAGCATCAACAGACCCTGCTGAGAGAAATCGCGACCGATTGACATCAGGAAAGCAACGAAACCATACAGACCCTGCGTAGAAGGAAGAGCTGAAAGGATCATGAAGCTAGCTGACTTGGAAGGATCTTTCTTCAAACCTGCTTCGGCAGCATTACCTGCGATAGTAGTACCATAGCAACTGCCAATACCAGAGAGAGCCAACATAAGGCCTAGTCCGATGTAACCTAAAAGTACATTAACATCCATAATGATTTAATTTTATTTGTTATTAATTATTTGTTATTTCTTATCGATATTCGTAAAAGGATTATAGAGCACACCAGTACCCTCGTAACCTGAATTCTTGAAATATTCTACGAAATTCAAACGCAAAGGGTGAACAAAGGCACTGATACACGACATGGCAATGTTGAATGCATGACCCAATACCAGAATAATGCAACACACAACCCAACCAGGAATGCCACCCAAACTATCCTGTACCATAAGACCCAATGAGTTGAACACACCTCCCAACATACCACCTGCCAAGCCTAAGGCATAGAGACGCATATAGGAAAGGATATCACCCATCAGACCAGTAGCCATGTTGTATGTATCCCACACACCAGCTCCAATGTTTACAAACACGTTGCGATGCAAATCATTGAGCAGGTAGATTCCGATAGCTGCAACAGCACCTATGCCTATCAATGCCCACTTAGATATGTCTTCTGGTATCAAGTTCAGGAACATGAAGGTAGCAACAATAGTACCAAAGCCTATCAGGAGGAACCAACCCCAAGCGCCTAAGGCATTCTTAAAGCCAAAGCGAGAGGTCTGTACCAAAGCCTTGATAAGCATAGCGATGATGGTGTGCACCACACCAATGCCTAAAGCCAAAATCATCTGCTTGTCGTATGTACCACCTGCTATTTCCACCTTACCAGATACCATGAATGCCTTTAAACCTTCTGGTACCCAGGTAGCTTCGTAGATATTAATACCGAAGAACGTACCTAATATTGTGCCGAAGATAGCAGTGAACACACCTAAAGATATCACCAGGTTCATGATGCCTTTCATATCAGGCATCTTCTTCTTCAGTATCATACCTAAGACAATGAGCACCAGACCATAGCCTGCGTCACCCAAACAGAAGGCAAAAAACAATGAGAAGAACGGAGCAATGAGCGGTGTAGGGTCAAACTCAGTGTAATTTGGCATGCCGTACATGTCGGTCAATGTCTCATACATTTTCACGAACCAGTTGTTGTTCAACTTGATAGGTGGATTATCACCCTTCTGCGTATCACGTATCTCATAATATACACTGCTCTGATCGAGGAATTCTTTCACCGGCTGCTCGTTCTCTATAGGAATCCAGCCTTCCATAACCATCACAGCACCCTCAGCCTGAGGCTCACCATCGAGGCGCACCTTTATTAGGTCAATATCACCATCAAGCTCTTTGTTATACTGTACCAAGGTATTGTAGTTGGCCAAGCAATACTGGGTAAGTTGATCTTTAACAGCGGTGAGTTCTTCCTGTACTTTCGTTTTTTTAGCTTCCAACTGCGTTAGGCTCAACTCAGGCAATCGAACGGGCTCAATCTCCAGATGAACGGGATCATGAGAGATTGTCACGAAACTCATGCGGCCTACAGTCTTGTCGATAACGACAATATCACACAATTCTTCCCACTTAGGGTTGAATTCACGTTCTGAGCAGGCATAGAACTGAATATGATAGCCTGCTTTTTCCAAGTTACGAATAGCTTGCCAATCGAAATCGCCCCATACGCTCATCTCTGCAATCTCTTTGTCGATGGTATGCAGTTGTTGAG
>JAEEOD010000272.1 GCA_016284115.1 Bacteroidaceae bacterium | reverse complement strand
GCTGGTCTTCGCAATGAGCCATAATCAGCATATCAGTGCCACCAAAGATGTGACGGAGGCTTTCTTTCCTGTCTACCAGCATGTTGCCCGTACTGGAACCCATAAAGAGCTTGATGCCAGGCACACGATGCTTGTTTAGTTTGTCGAATAAGTCGTAGTTGGAATTGGTAGCGCCGAAATAGCAGCTGTAGTTCACCAAACTGTGTTGGGCAAAGTTGTCCATCTTCGCTTCCCAAGCCTCGACGGTGGTGGTCTGTGGGTTGGTGTTGGGCATATCCATCACAGAGGTCACACCTCCTGCTACAGCAGCACGGCTTTCAGAGGTGATGTCTGCCTTATGTGTCAAGCCTGGATCACGAAAATGAACATGCTCGTCGATGATACCTGGAAGCAAATAACATCCTGTGCCATCTATCACAGTATCATATCCTGCCTCTGGAAAAGCTTGTCCGTTGATAATGGCAGTAATACGTTCGCTTTCAAGGACAACAGCTCCTAAAAAACTTTGTCCCTCATTGACTATCGTAACATTATATATCAGGGTTCTGCTCATTTCTTAAACATAGAATCCCATTTTAGTTTGATAACACCGAACATGGCTTCGCCGAAGATGCTGCTGTTCATCTTGGAAGTTCCTTCTTTGCGGTTGACGAAAATCACAGGTATCTCCTCGATGCGGAAGCCTAATTGCCAAGCCGTGAATTTCATCTCTATCTGGAAAGCATAGCCCTTGAAACGGATCTTGTCGAGGTCCATCATCTGCAACACTTCCTTGCGGTAGCAAACAAAGCCTGCAGTGGTGTCGTGTACAGGGATTTGGGTGATGAGGCGCACATATTTTGAGGCACCATAGCTCATCAGAATACGGCTCATGGGCCAATCTACCACATTGACACCAGACACATAGCGAGAACCGATGGCCACATCGGCTCCCCCGTTTACACAAGCATCTAACAGGCGAGGCAAGTCGTTGGGATTATGACTGAAGTCGGCATCCATCTCGAAGATATAGTCATAGCCCTGTTCGAGCGCCCACTTGAAACCTGCGATATAGGCCGTTCCAAGGCCTAATTTCCCTGTGCGCTCAATCATGTACAGGCGCTCAGGAAACTCTTCCTGCATGCGTTTTACAATAGCTGCTGTGCCGTCGGGAGAGTTGTCTTCAATTACCAAGATATGAAAGTCGTGTTCCAGTGCAAACACTGCACGGATAATCTTCTCAATATTCTCGCACTCGTTGTAAGTGGGGATAATTACTAAACTGTCGCTTCCTAAATGCATGTTGTTATTTTGTTTTATATGTCACAAATGTAACTATTTTTGCTTTACGTGCTCTAATAATTCATGGCTTTTTCACTTATTTTAAAAATAAAGCCCTATATTTGCAGTATTAACCTTAAATTAAAGACAAATATGAAAGAAAATCACATTTCAAGAAGAAATTTCCTGCGTGGAGCTTCTGCTGTGGCTGTGGCAAGCGTCTTGCCTGGGTCAATGAAAGCAGCTTCTGTGGATGAGGTGAAGGCTTCTGAAGCAGCTCCTGCTGAACGCAAAGGCCCGAAGAGAGGTGTCTCATTTTATAGTTATTCAGCTGAGTTTGGCTTCGAGAAAAATCTTGAGGATTGTTTCGAGGATGTGCATGACATGGGTGCTCGTGGCATAGAAATCCTGGCCAATGCGCATATCGCCAACTATCCTTATCCTACGGAGGAGTGGGTGAACAACTGGTGGGCACTGTGCAAAAAGTATGACATCGAACCAGTGGAATATGGTCATTGGCTGGATTGCCGCTTGTATCAGGACCGTTTGCTGAATGTGGACGAGGCTGTAGAGTTCCTGAGTCGTGACTTGCATCTGGCTCATCGTCTGGGCTTTAAGTTCCTGCGTACCAAGATGACGGTGAAAGACGGTGACTTGGCTCCTATTGACAACTGGCAGGATATCATCATCAAGGCGTTGCCATTAGCTGAACGCTTGGGCTTGGTGATGTTGCCTGAAATACATACTCCATCGAGCTTGACGGAGGGCTTTATCAACGATTATGTTGACTTCATCAAGAAGACGGGTACCAAGAACTTCGGTCTGAATATCGACTTCAGCGTGTTCCGTACTACTCGTGGCCGTGAGAATCCAGGACAGACTGCCCATTACAGCAAGCCAGAGGATATTATTCCATTGCTGCCTTACATCTATTGCTGTCACGCTAAGTTGTTCCATATGAGCGACGACTTTAAAGAGACAGAGATCCCATACGAAGAAGTGTTGAAGATCATGATTGACCATAACTGGAACGGTTACCTGCTCAGCGAGTATGAGGGCAGCGACAAGTACGACCAGGGCTATGAAGTGGGTCAGACACTGCGTAAGCAGCACATCATGATGAAGAGAATTTTGGGCGATTAATGAAGGAGGAAACAGTATGGAAAAACAAGTTATACAATCTGTAGGATTTAGGAATATCACTGAGGGGGGCAAGGTTACTGGCTTCCAGGTGAAAATTCGTCTGCCTTATTATAGGGGCGTGTTCTTGAGCCAGGTAAAGGTGGGCTCTATTGTTGTGGATGGTGAGGAGATTACCAAAGACCATATCCTGTGGCGTCTGAATGGTGCCGACTATACTTGGCAGGAGATGCTGAAAGCCGGTAACGTTCATTGGAACCCATTGGAACTGGTGACACTGATTGTGGATAAACCTGGTGGCTTGAAGCAGGGCTATCATGACCTGAAGTACAGCTATGCCTGCACACACTCATACATGCCGCCTATCATGGAAGAACTGATGCAGCCTGATAAACCAGAGACCGTTTATCTGGTGGAATTCGGACATATTCACAACACTCGCCGACTGATTATTGTATAGGCGAAAAGTGACGTAAATCACAGGAAGCTCCTCCTTCAAG
>JAEEOD010000019.1 GCA_016284115.1 Bacteroidaceae bacterium | reverse complement strand
ATCGCAAAATAAAAAGTGGACAGTTGTGGACAGTGGACAGTACTTTTTCTTATATTTTCCCCTCTCTTTTCTTGCATGATAAGATAAGAAGCGCTAAATTTGTTGCCGAAAAGGTATCCATAGGCTACCTTTGAAAGCGTTTTTAACATTTATTCAGATGAAAAATATTACTGAACTATATGAGAAATGGCTATCACTTCAACCGTTAGACAGTCGTAAACAGTATTTACTGAGCCGGCGTTTCAGTATCGATTATAATTATAATAGTAATCATATTGAAGGCAATACGTTGACATACGGACAGACGGAATTATTGCTGTTGTTTGGTAAAGTCACTGGTGAAGGCGACCTCAAAGATTTTGTTGACATGAAGGCGAGTCAGGTAGGACTGAAGATGATGACTGAGGAAGCAGAAACCAGTAAAACCCCACTGACTCAGAATTTTATCCGTCAACTGCACAAGACTTTGCTGCGTGAGGACTATACAGTGTATAGAAATCTGCCTGGTGGTATGACCACTAGCTATGTGATTCATGCTGGGCAGTATAAGACACGTCCTAATAGCGTCATCACCCGCTATGGTGATCTTTTTGATTATGCTTCACCCGAAGAAACGCCAGCTTTGATGACCGATCTGGTGGATTGGTATAATGAGGAAGAACAAAAAGGCAAATTGACGCCTGTAGAATTGGCAGCCCTCTTTCACTACCGCTATATACGTATTCACCCCTTCGAGGATGGCAATGGACGTATAGCTCGTTTGTTAGTGAATTATATTTTGGCTCGCCATGGATGGCCGATGATAGTGGTAAGAAGTCGTAATAAGAGTGAATATCTTGAGGCTCTTCATGTGACAGATCAAGAAGTTGGTGATACTCCTTCGGATGGATCACATGCCACGCTAATTCAGATTAAAAATTTCTTAAAATATTTCACTAATTTGGTAGCTGCGGAATTAGAGTATTATATTGGTTTTGCTGAAGAGCAATCTGCAGATGTGTGGTGGTATGATGGAGAACGCATATCATTCAGAAGTCCTTCTTCATGTATTCTTCTGGCAGCTATGTGGGAAGAACCAGATATTACAATTGAGATGTTGGCTCAAAAAGCAGGCATTAATACTGCAGCTGTGAAAAAACAATTACGCCAGATGATAAAACGAGGATACATACAGCGTAGGGAAAAAGACGGAAGTTGGCATGTTTTGGCCTCTTCTTCTATTTGATTATAATAGATATGGCACAAAAATAATCAAGCCAACGGCTGCTGCAGCAATGGCAGTGACGAGTACGGCACCTGCTGCGATGTCTTTTACCTTGCCTGCCAATTCGCTATAGTCGGGATGGGCAAGGTTGGTGAGGCGTTCCACTGCACTGTTGAAGAGCTCTGCACCAATGACTAAACCAAAACAGAGGATCACTGCTACCCATTCCATGCGGGTGATGCCAAAGTAAAAGCCTGCGAA
This sequence comes from Bacteroidaceae bacterium, assembly GCA_016284115.1. Next base: position 1,028 of record JAEEOD010000019.1, on the reverse strand, counting down.
GATGACCAACACCATCACCAGCAGATGAAAGTCCAAGTTCTGCTCCTTTCCTACACAAGCGCAAATGCCTTTCCAAGCGTACTTGAAGCTTCTCAGTTGTTTTTTATAATCGTACTTCATTTCTTTAATTATTGAACATTGAGCATTGAACATTGAGCATTAAGAATTCACAATTCACAATTCACAATTGACAATTAGCCATACGGATGGGAACGGCGAAGCCGTAATGTTCAATGCTCAATGTTCAATGTTCAATTTTAATTAGTTTCTCGAAACCTGTTTCACACCTCTTACCGTGCGCAGTTTCTTAATCAGTGCATCCAACTTACTGGTGTCGCTTACCAAAACGGTAAGGGTACCAGAGAAAAGACCATCGTGTGCATCGATGTTGACACTGCGCAGCAAAATGCCTTCCTCTTTGTTGATGACACTGGTAATATTCGTCAGAATGCCAATGTCATCATTTCCCACCACTTTGAGGTTGATAGGGTAGTTCTTTCCCATCGACTTACCTGCCCATCTTGCCTTTACAATGCGATAGCCATAACGCTCGCGCATGTCCTTGGCATTGGGACAATCGGTACGATGAATCTTGATGCCATGCAGGACTGATACAAAGCCGAAGATATCATCTCCATAGATAGGGTTGCAGCACTTAGCCAGTTGGAACTTCAATCCCTTCACGTTTTGGTCAATCACCAGCACATCATCACTGGGCTGACGGTCGGCATCCACATTCATGTTCTGCAGAGTGAACTCTTCTGCACTGTGTGTAGTAGCTTCTGGCTCCAGCACTCTACGTTGTTGCTCTACATATTGGTCGATGATTTGGTTGACGTCCAGTGTCCCATTGGCAATGCTCTGATAGAAATCGGTGATGATCTTATAGCCCATGCGCTTGATAAGCTGCATCATAATGCTCTCATCCCATTCTATCTTGCGGTTCTTCATCTTGCGCTCTAGTTCCTCTTTGGCCAACGTATGCTGTCGTGCAGCCATTTCCTTGAGTGCCTGCTTGATTTTCACCC
>JAEEOD010000271.1 GCA_016284115.1 Bacteroidaceae bacterium | reverse complement strand
CATATTCGAAGATAGGCTTCTCAATGATGCCGTATTCCTTTTGTAATCCTTCGCATAGCAAGAGATAGGCAGCAATACAAGTGCGTTGCCCCAACTCGTGTTTAAACTTCAAGGTTTGTTCACGGCGCTGGTCAGACAACTCGGCCAACGCCGCTTGCAAGTTGAAACCGTATATATTATCGTTGATGTATATCATTTCAACACAATTGTATTCAAAGTATTTGGATCGAGCTCAAAAGATGTAAGCTTTCCATCTACTGTTACCGTTACTTTCTGACAATTGTCTGTTTGATTACCAAGAAGCACAACAATGCTACCATCAGCATTCAAGAAACCAAGAGCATCATCATAGGAACCACTCAAATCAAGCACTTTGGCACCTGGCAGAGCATAATGACTAGCATGCTTTAACACATAGTACTCAGGTGTATAGCGGAAGGTTTTATTATCTTTATCTACTGTTACCAGACTATTCTGGCTCCATCCCCAACGGCTCACACCACCTTCTAACAGTGAGGTGTTCCAATAGAAATAAGCCTGTACACCATTCTTGATATAGTGCTTCATCAAACCCCATGAGTGCATAGCTCCTGCCCAGTCGTTTTTACCATCACCACACTCTTGCTCTGTCTGATAGCAAGGCAACTCTGGATATTCAGCATGCAAAGCAGGCAGTGCATCCTTGCCAGCCCATTGGAAACCCATACCTTTAATATACTTACTGGCAGTAGGATGGTTTAATACAGTATGGCTCATTTCGAGACTTGCACGCTCAATGGTTCCATAAAATACCTCTACCCCACGCTTTTCCATCTCAGGTCCTAAGTAATCACCGATAAAATTAGCTAAACTTTCAGCCTTCCATACACAAGCAGGAAATGTTTGGTCGGAATTAAATTCGTTCTGCGGGAACACTTTCTTAAAGTCAATGCCCTCAGCACGATAGGCATCGATGAACTTTCCAAAATAGCGGGCATAAGCATCCAAATAACGAGGATCTTGGATGAAAGCATCCTCTCCTTCTTTGACAGCCTTGTCAATGGCTAATCCATTATCTACACTCGCCATGCCAGTGATGCCAGAATTACCACCTAAACGATGGCGCACACTATCAGGCAACAATGCCAGACGTTCTTCTATGGCTTTGCGCATGGCAGCTGTTGAACGACAAGCATAATGTTTGTTAACTTTCATCCATTGTGGAGGACACCATGGGGATGCAAACAATGTGATATAGGGTTGGATAGCTAATGCCGACTTGACGAAAGGAAGCAATGTTTGACGATCGTGATCGATAGAGAAATCTTTCAATTCAAAGTCGCCATCCGTCTCATCATAACTATAGAAATCAATACTGAAATCGTTGGCACCCAAAGGCATACGTCCCATAGTAAGGTTAGCGCCCTTGCCAGGTTCAAAAAGTTCTTGCAAGATACCTTGTTTGTCGTCATTGTTCAATAAACTTAGCGAAGTCCACCCCAATTCATTGAAACAGGTACCAAAGCCTTCGATGGTCTGCAAGGTTTTATGCGTTTCTATAGCCACTACTGCTTCAGTCAGCTCATCACCCACCTGACCAAGCATATTCTCCTGCCAGGGATCTTCAAAACTAGTGGTTACCCACTCTACTACCTGTGTTGTTTGTTGACAGGATGTCATAACTATAACTACTGTCAATAAAAAAAGTTTTTTCATATCCCGATATATGTATTATTTTATTGCTACAAAGATACGGATTATTTTTTAAAATCACTAACTTTGTACCGATACGAAAGTTATAACAAAAAACAAGCATATGAGAAAATTTATCATGATTGGTGCTACCATATTGGTGGCAGCATGCACGAGGCCAGCGGCCGAAGTGGAAAAGATAGAGATTTGCACCGAAGTAGGTGATTTTGGTATGTTGGTGAATGCCATTGAAATCACAGTAAACAACCCACGCTCTATCAAGGGATTAACAGCAGCTGATTTCGATCTAGTGAACAATGTTCCTGGTGGATATATGAACCCTGCAACGGGAAAGATGTATGAGGAGTACGAGGATGATGGCATCGTGGTAAGTGCCGATAAGAACGTGCTTCGCATTGAGGCCACCCCATTCAGCAAGGCTGGTAGAAGGGAAGATTTCAGAAATATCATTCCTTGGGAGTTGCATTGCACCATTGACTCGGCCCTGAATGTGACTCCTGATATGGTAACTGGTGAAAAGATTGACGTACTGGATAATTGTATCAAGGGCAGCTTCTCTTTTGCAGGTCTGACTCGCGAGTATATGTTGCACCTGCCAAAGGACAAGGATGGCAATGTGATTCCTAATGTACCTCTGATGGTTTGGCAGATTGGTGGAGGTGAGTACGACAAGGACATGATGATAGTGGCAACTGCTAACCGCTGTCTGGTATCTTTAGCAAAAGAGGGCATCCCATGTGCAGCTTTAGTATTTGCGTTAGCCAATCCAAACTATTCTTATAGTGCATCTCTCTATCCTGAGAAGATTGAGCTGATTGACCGCAACAATGCCCTCCAGATGGCATTTATCGACCAATTGATTGCTGAGGGTAAAGTGGATGGTAGCAAGTTGTTCTGTGCAGGTGCTTCTTCTGGTGGTGGTTGCACCATGCGTTTCATGATGCAGTTTGCCGATCGTTTTAAGGCAGCAATTCCTTGCTGTGCGATGGACCCAATCGTACCTATTCATCAAGTAGAGGAGAAATATCCTGGTCAATATACCAATGATGTAGAGAAGGTTTGGAAGAGCAATAAGGCTGTTTATAAGTGGGATGGAACTAACATGGTTCTGAGTCCTATGGACATAAAGGCATTTGTGAACCAGCCTATGTTCTTTGTTCATGCTGCAAGTGACAGAACCTGCAAAGTGGCAAGTACTTACGCTTATACCGAGGCTCGCAAACGTTTGGGTGCTACCCAAGATAAGATGCTCATCTACTCTGATGAAGACTTGGCTAAGTGGAATGTGCCTGCTATGTTATCACACTTTAGTTGGGTACCTCTCTTGAATGACTATGCCGAGGGTTCGTCGATGAATTGGCTGGTAAAACAAATGTAATGGATATGGAACTGAATAGTCAACAGGTTAGGAAATTGGCTCCAGAAAACGACCCATTGAAGATTGGAATGGGTTGGACAGTAGCCGACCTCGACAAGCCTCAGATATTGGTAGAGAGCACCTTTGGTGACTCTCACCCTGGTAGTGCTCATCTTGACCAGTTTGTGGGGGAAGCCGTAAAGGGCATCACAGAGGCTGGGGGCAAAGCGGCTCGCTACTTCGTAACGGATATCTGTGATGGTATAGCCCAAGGACATGACGGAATCAACTATTCGTTGGTAAGTCGTGACATGATTGCCAATATGATAGAGATTCATGGCAATTCGACGGGCTTTGACGGAGGTGTGTTTATAGCCTCTTGTGACAAGTCAGTACCTGCTTGTCTGATGGGACTTTGTCGTCTGAATATGCCCAGCATCATGATTACAGGTGGTGTGATGGATGCTGGACCTAATCTGTTGACCTTGGAACAAATTGGCGCCTACTCTGCCATGTGTCAACGTGGGGAAATCAGCGAGGAACAATTGCTGTTCTACAAGCACCATGCCTGTCCGTCTTGTGGTGCTTGCTCGTTTATGGGCACTGCTTCTACAATGCAAATCATGGCAGAGGCATTGGGATTGATGCTACCAGGTTCAGCCCTGATGCCAGCTACTTCGGTAGAACTTAAGGAGATGGCTCATGAAGCAGGTAAGCAGGTGTTGGAATTAGTGAAGAAAGGCATTAAAGCTAGCGACATTGTTACGAAGAAAGCGTTTGAGAACGCCATTATGGTGCATGCAGCTATCAGTGGTTCTACTAATTCTTTGTTGCATATTCCTGCTATAGCCCATGAATTGGGCATCGATATTGATAGCGATACTTTCGATCGCATGCACCGTGGTGCACACTATCTGTTGGACATTCGTCCAGCTGGTCGTTGGCCAGCACAGTTCTTCTACTATGCAGGTGGTGTTCCTGCTGTGATGGAGGAAATCAAATCCATGCTACACCTCGATGTCATTACTGTAACAGGCAAGACCTTGGGCGAGAACCTAGAAGAACTAAAGGCCAATGGCTTTTACGATAAATGCGAACAATATTTAGCGAAATGGGACCTGAAGCGAAACGATGTGATTCGTCGTTTCGGCCATCCTATTGGTGATAATGGTACGGTGGCTATCCTAAAGGGTAACCTAGCGCCAGAGGGTTCTGTGGTAAAGCATTCAGCTGTGCCTAAGGAAATGTTCCAAGCCGTACTGAAGGCTCGCCCGTTCGATTGTGAGGAGGATGCCATTGCCGCTGTATTGTCTCACAAAATTAAACCTGGCGATGCTGTAATTATCCGCTATGAAGGTCCTAAAGGCTCTGGCATGCCAGAGATGTTCTATACAACCGAGGCTATTTCATCGGATGCAGAATTAGGCAAATCCATCGCTTTGATTACCGACGGACGTTACTCTGGAGCCTCGAAAGGTCCTGCCATCGGACATGTATCTCCCGAAGCAGCAGAGGGTGGTCCTATTGCCTTAATCGAGGAAGGTGATTTGATTAGAATAGATATTCCCAATAGAGTATTAGAATTAGTGGGTATCAACGGAATAAATATTTCATCTGAAGCAGTACTTGAAGTGTTAAGTAAGCGCAAAGCAGCTTGGAAACCCAAAGAGCCGAAGTACAAATCTGGTGTGCTGAAACTGTTTTCTGAGAAAGCTGTGTCACCTATGAAAGGAGGGTATATGGAATGAGTGAAGTGATGCTAGACCCAATGAGACTGATCATATCAGCATTGATTGGCCTGGTGATATTGCTGGTACTTATCATCAGGTTCAAGGTGCAAGCTATGATTGCCATTCTGATAGGTGCTGTAGCTATCGGATTGATGGCAGGTATGCCCTACAGCGAAATAGTTGGTTCGGTAAATCAAGGTATAGGCGAAACGCTGAAAGGCATCGCTCTATTGGTCGGCTTAGGCTCCATGTTTGGTGCCATTCTGGAAGCCTCAGGTGGTGCAGAGACATTGGCTGTCA
>JAEEOD010000270.1 GCA_016284115.1 Bacteroidaceae bacterium | reverse complement strand
ATGCTTTACAAAGTGCCAACATCAGTCGTATTTTCTCTACCCTGGGCGCAGACCCCCACAACCTGAGTTATTTCTGGATTTTACCTCCTTTAGCTGGTATCATTGTTCAGCCTTTGGTAGGTGCTTGGAGTGATAGGACCTGGACTCGTTGGGGACGTCGAATACCTTATTTATTTATAGGATCACTGGTGGCGGTGATTGTGATGTGCCTTCTGCCCAATGCAGGTAGTTTCGGAATGGCAGTAGGCACAGCTATGATTTTTGGCCTCTTCTCACTGATGTTCCTCGACACCAGCATCAATATGGCGATGCAACCTTTCAAGATGATGGTGGGCGATATGGTAAACACCAAGCAGAAAGGCTTGGCTTACTCCATCCAGAGTTTCCTCTGCAATGCAGGTAGCTTGGTGGGTTATCTCTTCCCTTATATCTTTGCTTGGATAGGCATACAGAACACTGCTGCTCAAGGTGTTATTCCAGATTCAGTGATTTACTCATTCTATATCGGTGCTGCCATTTTGATACTCTGTGTCATTTACACTACTGCCAAGGTGAAGGAATATCCCCCACAGGAATATGCCGAGTATCATGGCATTACAGAAGAATCAAAGCACGAAAAGACCAATATGTTCAAACTTTTGGTCAAAGCACCTAAAGCTTTCTGGACGGTAGGCTTGGTACAGTTCTTCTGCTGGTTTGCCTTTATGTTCATGTGGACTTACACCAATGGTTCTATTGCCGCCAATGTATTCGATGCTCCTACCGTGAGCAGTGTGGTAGATGGTGTGCAGAAGCTAGTGCTTGATACTACCAGTACCCAATATCAGGAAGCTGCCAATTGGGTAGGTGTTATTTTTGCCGTACAAGCTATCGGCTCTGTATTGTGGGCAATCGTTATTCCTCAGTTCAAAAACCGCAAACTGATTTATGCCCTGAGTCTTGTGTTGGGTGGCATCGGCTTCATTTCTATTTACTTCGTGCATAACCAGTATGCCCTGTTCCTGAGCTTCTTGCTCATCGGTTGCGCTTGGGCAGCAATGTTGGCATTGCCATTCACCATTCTGACCAATGCGTTGACAGGTGGTCACATGGGCACCTATCTTGGTTTGTTCAATGGTACTATCTGTGTACCTCAGATTGTGGCTGCTGCTTTAGGTGGCACCATCTTGAGTCTAATGACACCTGTTGGTGGTCTTTCTCCAGAAATCAATATGATGGTCATTGCAGGTATCATGCTTATCTTGGGTGCTTGTGCCGTATTTATTATCAAGGAAAAAGAGTGAACTGAAAACACGGTCAGCTATGGGCTAACCGACAATAAGTCACCATAAAACAATCCGTCAGTTACTGATTGACGTTGAAATTCTCTAGAGGATTCTTCGACAAGCCTGTAGCTGACGGATTGTCTATTACTGGTTAACACTTAAATTCTCTGGGGAATTTTATTACGTATAAGAAGCTACCTCATATTAAAGCAAAAATTTAGACTCGACTTACTACAGGTCGAAGAGCTTTCAAACAGTATGTCAAAAGGTCTCTTCCCTTGACTCAAGAAACGGAAAAAACGCTTAATACGACTCTAAAAACAGGTAGTTTCACTAGCGCTTATAACAATTTGAATTCATAACCCTCTTCTTTGAAGAACCAAAGGGCATGAGAGAGGGCATATTGTAGGTTGCCTCCTTTCCAAGAACGTAAGCTGTCGTGGAAGGTGATAATGCTGCCATTGCGGGTGTAACGAAGCACATTGGAGAGCACCTGTGGAGGACGGAGTTTGTAGCTATAGTCACGTGTTACGAGATCCCACATTACAATTTTGTAGCCTGCCCACTGGAGTTTCTTGTATTGGTAGTGGTTCAGGAAACCATGAGGGGGACGGAACAAACGGCTCTGCTTACCATTCTTTGACAAAGAAAAGTGTTCTTTGTCAGGCAAATTGTCTATCATGATTTGGTCGGCCTCGCGCACATCATCCATATAGCGGAGAGTGTTGCGGTCGAAGAACTTGATATGATGCATGGTGTGGTTACCGATACCATGACCTCGCTCTACCACCATGCGGAAGATATCGGGGTGTTTGCGCACATTATCGCCCACCATGAAGAAGGTGGCCTTGACACCAAACTGGTCGAGTTTATCAAGAACCCAAGGGGTCACTTCGGGAATAGGACCGTCATCGAAAGTCAAGTAGATGGCTTTCTCTTCTGGATCCATTCGCCAAAGTGCCGATGGATACATTTTCTTAAGGATTGTATTAGGTTGTTCTATAAACATTAGAAACCTCTATCTTTATAAATACCAAACAATTCATTCAACATGTCGTTGAGGTCATCCACGCGTGGCGATTCGTACTTCTCCATGATAGAGATAATGCGATCGAGCACAGCAGCATGGTACTCAAACTCATCGGCTGAAATTTCCAGTCGCATATCATCCAAGCTGAGATAATAGGTCATGTACTGAATTTCCTTCTCTGCCATGGTTGTCATCATCTTTTCAGCCGTTTCGTTCTCGCCCAACTCATAATAGGAAGTAGCCATACCTACAGCTCCGTTCTGGTAGTCCCACGCCACGTTATAAGCAGGTATCACCTTTTCAGCATAGTCGAGTGCCTCTTTTGCTTTATCACGTTT
>JAEEOD010000269.1 GCA_016284115.1 Bacteroidaceae bacterium | reverse complement strand
CAGTCACGGCATCCGCACAGAAAACCTGGTGCTGACTGTTCCTGCTGGCGAAGGGATGTTTGGCGAATACCTGAAGTTCGAGACCATTACCCTCTGCCCTATCGACAAGCACCCCATCCTCCGCGAACTGCTTACCGATGAAGAGGTGGCATGGCTCAATACCTACCACCAGCAGGTGTACGACGCACTGTCGCCTGAACTTAACTTCGAAGAACGCTACTGGTTGGCCAAGGCAACAAGTGCACTTTAAATCAGGAACACATCGTTCATCCGTTCACAGCGTCGCTTGAACTTTAACCAGAGTTCAGGCGACCATTTCTTTTTGCCATACCTTGTACGGTAGCTGTCAAAACTAGCCTGATTCCAAGCAGGGAAGCGTGTATCGTTCAGATAGCCATTGTATTCTGAAAGCGTCTCACCGCTGAACTGCTGAAAGTCAGGCAAGTCAGGAAACCAGTCAGGATGTGTCATCTGCTCGACAAAGTGCGTAGCAACAGGATCCTTAATCAGATTACGGAACTTCAGTACACTATAGAGACAGAACCACTGGTTTTTCTTATCGATAAACTTTATCATCTGCTTGATGATGGAGCGCAGTTGGTGGAAATCCACAGGCTTGCCATTCACACTGGTATGGAACACCTTATTGTATAGAGGGGCCACGATACGTTCAGGATGCTTACACTCATAGATCTTTTCAGAGAGCCACTGCCATTTGGCCACCACCCCCCAGGAATTTCTGGAAATCTTCCTCAGAAGGTTGGGGATCCAAATCAAGAATATCCATCGCGAGGGCATCAATGTTAAAGATATGCTCCATAAAGCAAATCTGCAACGAAGGTGGCACCTCCTCCACCAACTTTTGACGCGCCTCCTCCAGTTGGGCCTCATCCAAAGGTTCACCTCCATTCTTGAAACGAAGCATGGCGCTGTAGCGATTCAGATACTCCGCTCCAGCTGTCGTTTCCAAGTAGGCCTGCACAGAGCGAGTGAACATGCTGGCAGCCTCCTCAGGCTTTACTTCCAAGCCCGCCAGTTCCATTACCTGTTGGAAATGAAACAGCAGGCAACACATTAGTGCATAATAACGAAGTAGGTTCATGAAACGTTCCTTCCACGTCACCCCAGGATAATGCGTAGGTTTCACAGTCTTGGACAACTGCTTCTCCACCATCGTGAAGTTGCCCACCATCTGCTCAAAACGCTCCTTCCCTGTATTATCGGAAGCCAGCCACTGCCCCAAGCGAGGCAGCAAGTCGCTCATCTCCTGTCGATAAGCAGCAGAACTGGGTCGGTCCAGTGTCTTCTTGTTACGGATATCGTCCACAACTCGTGTCATCAAGGGCGAAAGCTGTTTTGTCACCAATTCGTTCAATTGGACATAGAAATATTGATTAGCCTGTCTACGGGCATGTGTCAAGTCGGCTTGTTGCAAGGCTAAATCCTGGTCGGCAAGGGAGCAAAGTCTGGAACCTTTCACACAAAGCGAACGGATGTCGAAAGTCAGCTCTTGCGCTGCATAGTCGTCCCATCCTCTAATCAGTACCATGCTCATCTGAAGCAATGTCTCCATCTGGCGATCAAACGCCTCGTAGTTGAATTCGGTAGTTATAGTGGTCATAGTCAACTTTGTTTGGGGCGCAAAGATACACTATTTCCACTATAACACCAAATAATAATCAAGGTTCTACATAGACTTCTTCCTCCTGATAGTGATCGAAGCCAATGGTCGTATCCACACCATATCGCTTGAAAATCTCCAAGATTTGCTCCTGTTCAGAGGGATCCATCCCATACAATCCACGTCGGCGACGGTCGTAGCTCGACTGGCTGTTATAAGGGAATCGGCAATACAGATAGTTGAGGTGTTTCTTCGGCACCTCTGACAGCAGCTTCTTGAAGCCATAGGCTATACGCTGCTTCACTTTACGGAGTTGGTGGGGACAGCCATTGGCATCCGTTTCCACTTTCTCAGGATTTAGGATAGTAAACGACTCCTTAGAAGCCAAAGCCTCGAGGTAGTCTGTGTGGCGTGCACACACGCCACTCATTGGACATGCTGCCTTTGGGCAGACAACGTTAGATTGATATTTCATAATTCGTTGCGTTATTAATATAATACTTTCTAATACTTTTAATTCAGTCAATTAGATGACTGAGTCACAACCATTAAATCTAAATAAAACTCCACCGTTAGGACTGAGCTCAGTCACCGTTAGGACTTAAGTCAGTCATCGTTAGGACTGAGCTCAGTCATCAGCGTGACTGAGTAGAAAGACGTACGTATTAAAGGGGGAAAGATATAGGTAGTTAGGTATATAATTAACATATCATCAAAAAGACTTCACACTTCACACCTCCACCTTATCTATCTGTATATCTGCGTGTTATCCCGTGAAGTCTCAGTTTGAGACTTCACAAGACTTCACACAGACTTCACGTCCATTTTTAGGCCGCTTTCTTAGGAATCAGTTGATACATCTGTCCTTTTCTGCCATGCTGCGAAAAGCATCCCATGAATTTCAGCGCATTTCCCATCTTTACTTTCGAAGCTTGATTTCGTTGTAAATGAGGGTATCTACGCAACAGAGTTTCAAACACCTCAGAACCGAGTAACCAAGGAGCCTCTTCCTCTTCCTTTGGCAGACGGTAGCAATGCTTAATCATACTTTCCATGTCATTCTCTTTGAAGAAAGAGAGATTGATTTGCTGGATACGCTTCACTTCATCATTGGAAAACCAATAAGGCGTTTGTTGTTCCTTCAATTCATAAATCAACTGTGCATAAAGCTGTTCGTAATCGATAGGAGAGTCATTATCAATAAGTTTCCCTTTAGGCACTTGCAAACAGAGGTAACGCCTACTTCCTGTTCCATCGCAAAGCGGACGTTCATCATTGGTAGTGGCCAGAAACGAGGCATATCTACGCCTGTCTTCTTGACTTTTTCCAAAGATAGGTCGCCCATTGACCTTCACTTTCGAAAGCGTCTGTTTCAGTTTACCTTGTTGTGAAGGTCCCATATTAGCAAACTCATCAATGTTCACAAAGAGATTATGTGTCAATGCCATTTCACTATCGAACTTATTCCCAAAATTGATGTGATCTAAGTAATATGATCTCAACTCTACAGGTAGCAGTCGCACTGCAAAAGTGCTTTTTCCACATCCTTGAGTACCTATCAAAACGGGAACACACTCATTGCCATGAAGCATATCCATCCCTAACCAATGCGCCACTGCTGATCGTAACCAAGTGCTACACCAACTAAGTTGTTCAGAAGTCAATCCTGGTATTCTATTGAATAGCTGTGCCACATGATTCTGTCCATCCCATGTAGGTAAATGTTCCAAATACTCCTTGATAGGATCATAATCCTTCACGGCATCAGAGCAGATAAACTCCTCTATGTGTACTTTAGGAGATTTTCCACCAATACCTTCTTTTTTAGCTTTACGTATAATGGAATTCACCGTTTCTACTGTTGCGATGCTCCATTCCACAGGTTTCTCCTTCTCATCGATGACTCGCATTTCAGTTTTGCCACTTAGCAAGTTTCGACGGAATTCATAGTTCTCATTTAGAAAGCTTTCTACTTCGAAAATAGCTTCTTG
>JAEEOD010000268.1 GCA_016284115.1 Bacteroidaceae bacterium | reverse complement strand
CCACCAGTAAAAGGAGCTGGCTCTGGTGCAAAAGGAGGGATAGCCTCAGCAGCAGGTTGATTGGTTGTAGCACCTTCCTGTATACGTTCCACCTTCCAAGCACGAATTGTATTAAACCATTTATCTTGCCATTGACGTGCGTCAATGTCAAACGACACGTTGATTTCTTCTCCCATCTGAATATTAAATTGGTCAATCTTGTCGCCACCAAACACCTCAAAGCACATGCGACGAGGATACTGATCGTGGTTCTCGACAACGTATGACTGTACCTTCCACTCGTTACCTGTTGATTTTGACACACCTGTACGAGCAGGTAAAATCGCGATTACTCTTCCACTAAATTCCATATCTTATTCCTATTATTAATAATGATGCGAAGATACAACATTTTCCCAATATAACCATCACCTATCAGCTCATTTTTATGTGCTATGAGTTCACTTTTTCATATATGAGGGTGTCGAAAATAAAGAGGAGCATTCTTTCGAATACCCCTCTTGTACTTTTCCTTTTTGGTGGAAGAATTAAGCCTCGGCAACAGCCTTTGTGTTGACTCTCTTCTCCTTGATGCGAGCCTTCTTACCAGTAAGTTTACGCAGGTAATAAAGCTTAGCGCGACGTACCTTACCTACCTTATTCACTTCAATGCTCTCGATGTGCGGAGACTCGATAGGGAAAATACGCTCAACACCTACGGTGCCTGACATCTTGCGAACGGTAAAACGTTTCTTTTCACCATGACCGCAAATCTTGATAACAATACCACGATACTGCTGTACACGCTCCTTGTTACCTTCCACGATACGATATGCTACAGTTACAGTATCACCAGCCTTGAACTGAGGATAGGTCTTGCCAGTAGCAAATGCTTCTTCTGCAATTTTAAGTAAATTCATTTTATAAATAGTATAAATTGTTTATAACTACGCAACATACCAGGCCTCATCGTGGGATGTATCCTGACAGCGATTGCGCAAAGCGGGTGCAAAGTTGCGAAAAAAAAGGCAAACATGCAAGTATTTTCCACTTTTTTGTTATCTTTGTGAGAAATAATACAAAATTAGTCTATGAGAAACAGAACTACACAATGGGGTGGGGCACTATTGCTTTGTACCTTATTGTTTTTAGGTGGATGTAAGAGCCACTATGTGGTGACTGATGTACAAAGTAGCAGAATTGCCATCGATGCATCCCTTGATGCCATACAGAGTCCTGAAGCTGTGGCACTGATTGCACCCTATCGGGTTAGCATCGATAGTATGATGAACACTGTGTTAGGAGAAAGCGAGATTTCTATGAATCGTCGGCGCCCTGAGTGTTTGTTAGGCAACTTAGTGGCCGAAATACTACGACAGAGTGCAGCATATGTACTTGGTCAACCAGCCGATATGGGACTCATCAATATCGGTGGCTTGCGAGCCGACTTAGGAAAAGGAAACATCACCGTTAGCAATGCCTTCGAGGTACTTCCTTTTGAAAACTCCCTCTGTGTATTGACCCTCAAAGGCACCGACATGAAAGAGCTCATGGCGAACCTCGCAACACGTGGAGGCGAGGGCATCAGCGGTGCCACGCTGGTCTTTAACACCAAGTATGAAGTAATGGAAGCCACTGTGCAGGGCCAACCCATAGACGACAACCGTACCTACACTATAGGCACCATCGACTACCTCTCAGAGGGCAACGATGGTCTGCATGCCTTACCCAAAGCCGTAAAGAAAGACTGTCCCGATGGTCTTACCCTCCGCAGTCTCTTCATTGACTACGTGAGTGAGCAAACGAAACAGGGCAAGAAGATCACTTCTCAGTTAGATGGACGTATTAAACAAATTTCAGAATAATATGAAGACAAGATATTTTATATTTGCATTGGTATGGACAATCTCTATTATCCTTTGTCCATTATCCATTGCCCAGAAGCAGTTGTACGTCGTTCACTCCAGCGATACCCATAGTCGCATTGATCCCATTGATGCCAAGCAGTCGGCACGCAATGCCAATATGGGTGGTGTAGCCCGCAGGGCAGGACTTGTCAATCAACTCCGTCAGCAGCACCCCGACATGCTGCTGTTCGATTGTGGCGACATTTCTCAAGGAACACCCTATTACAATCTTTACCAGGGTGAACTGGAGATCAAGTCCATGAACTTGATGAAGTATGATGCCATGACCATCGGCAATCATGAGTTCGATTTCGGTCTCGACAATATGGCACGCCTTTTCAAGATGGCCAACTTCCCCATCGTTTGTTCCAATTATGACTTTGAAGGCACCGTCCTCGAAGGATTGGTGAAGCCATACATCGTGCTCAAGCGCAATGGGGTGAAGATTGGTGTCTTTGCCCTTTGTCCACAACTTGAGGGCTTGGTGCAGCAGAGCAAGTGCGAAGGCATTGTCTATCATAAGCCTGCAGCGGTGGCCAATCGAATGGTAATGATTCTCCGTGAACAGGAAAAGTGTGATGTAGTGATTTGTTTGTCGCACTTGGGCATCGTGCCCAACCCGGGCGTGGATGATGTGTATGACAATGCCATCGTTCCTCAGACACATGGTATCGACCTGGTGCTGGGCGGACATACCCATACCTTCCTCGAGAAGCCTGAACGGGTAAAAGATGCCGACGGTAAGGAAGTACCCATCATGCACATTGGCAACAATGGTGTATATATGAGTCAGACCGTCATGAACCTTCAGAAGAAATAACGAACTTATAGCCTAGGCGTTTGCCAAGGCATGATACAATTGATATGAAAAGACTACTGTTCCTTTTGCTGGCCGTGCTGTTTTGCAGCGCTAAGATTGAGACTGACGGACTGACCCGACCATCTCCTGCTCCTTATGATTCCAAGGTAAGTCAGTTTGGCAGAATCATGAACATCAATGGAAAAGCAGCTGCCTGGGCTGATTCGGTTATGCAGACACTTGACCTTCGCGGGCGTATCGGCCAATTGTTCGTTTACAAGGTGGCACCAGTAAGATCAGTAGCCAATTCACAACTCATTAAAAAGGTCGTACAGGAATATAAGATTGGCGGACTGCTATTCTCGGGTGGAGAGCTGCAGAGCCAAGCCATTCTTACCAATGAAGCGCAGCAATTTGCAGATGTACCCCTCATGATCACCCTCGATGGCGAATGGGGGTTAGCCATGAGGCTCAAGCCATCGCCCACATTCCCAAGGAACCGCATACTGGGAAATATTACCGATGAAGACTTGCTCTATGAATATGGCAAGGAGGTGGCCCGCGAAAGCCGCCTTATGGGCATCACCGTCAATTTCGCCCCAGTAGCCGACGTGGACATCAATCCCAATAACCCCGTCATCAATGTCCGCTCCTTTGGCGAAGACCCTCGCCGGGTGGCCAAGCAGGTCATTGCCTATAGCAAAGGCTTGCAAGATGGAGGCGTGGTGGCAGTAGCCAAGCATTTCCCTGGTCATGGCGACACCGATGTTGATTCCCATCAGGCGTTGCCCGTGCTCAACTTCACCCGTGAACGCCTCGACAGCGTCGAGCTGGTTCCGTTCAAGGAGGCTATAGCAGCAGGCATCGATGGTGTGATGGTAGGTCATCTGGATATCCCCTCGCTCACCGAGCGCAAAGGACTTGCCTCATCCTTGTCGCACAATGTGGTAACCGACCTGCTGACCAAAGAGCTGGGCTTTAGTGGCTTGATATTCACTGACGCCCTCGAGATGAAAGGTGCCGTCAATGGTGGCTCTGCCTCTTTGCAGGCCCTGCTTGCAGGCAGCGACATGCTGCTGGTGCCATCGTACATAGCTTCAGAGATGGATGCCATCCTCAATGCGGTGGCCAAAGGTCAGCTCAAGGAAGGTGACATCAACCTGCATTGCAAGAAAGTGCTGATGTACAAATATGTGCTTGGACTTACCCATAAGACTGTCATTCCGATATCTGGACTGGAACAGCGCGTCAACACACGCCATGCCATAGATCTTGCGAATCAGCTGGCACAGGCGGCAGTTGTCATGGTAGGCAACCAACGCCCATCGTTGCCCATCGACTCCAGCGAGGGGCAGGTGGCAGTGCTTAGTGTGGGCAATCGCACGGCGGCACTCAAGCCCTTTGTCGATGAGCTCACCAAGCATGTCAGGGTAAAGACCATTGGTCTGCCCGTTGAGAATACCGCAGCCACCCGTCAGCAGATTATCCGTCAGCTGGGTAATTATAAGCGAGTGGTGGTAGCCATTACTGACAAGAATACCAATGCCTTCCAGCCCTTCTTCAATGAGTTTAAGCCCACCAATGCAGTGGTGTCCGCATTCTTCATCCCCCAGAAAGAAGTGGCCAAGCTGCCACAGGCTGTGCAGTTGTCAGATGCCGTAATCATTGCCCACGACAATTCAGAAGCTGTCTTGCGCCATGTAGCCAAGGCCATTGTGGGCCAGGCATCCATCACTGGACGACTCTCCACCTCTGTTGGCAGACTCATGAGGGCAGGGCAGGGCACCGACCTCCTGGCGCAGGCCGAACCTATTTATGCTCCCGAGGACTTTGGCGTCAGCTCCCGTAAGCTGAACGCCATCGACACCCTTGCACAGTTAGGCATCCGTGAGCGTGCCTTCCCAGGTTGTCAGATTGTCGTCATGAAGCAAGGCCACACCATCTACAACAAGGTGTTTGGCACCCATACCTATAAAGACACAGGCATCCCCGGCCAGCCCGTGCAGGCCGTACGCCCAGGCGATGTCTTTGACCTCGCCTCCATGACCAAGACCACCGCCACCCTGTTGGCCGTCATGAAGCTCTATGACCAGGGCAAGATTAGCTTGTCAGAGCGCGTGTCCACCTATCTGCCCTATCTCAAGGGCACCGACAAGCAGACCATCACCGTGCGCAGCCTGCTCTACCACGAGTCAGGCCTTCCAGCCTCCATCTCCTTCTATCGAGAGGCCATCGACAAAGACAGTTATGAAGGCAATATCCTCAGCAACAAACGTGATGAGCTCCATACAGTGCAGATAGCCGCGCGCGACTGGGTGAATCCCAACTACAAATATATCGACACCCTGGTGTCCAGGAAGCCATCGGCCGACTATCCCCTTCAGATAGCCGACGGTTTGTGGCTCTCACCCAAGTTCAAGGACGTCTATCGCACCAAGATAGTTGATGCCACCCTGCGCTCCCGCACCTATCGCTACAGTGATGTCAATTTCATCCTCCTGCAGCAGATAGTCGAGCAGCTCACCGGCACCACGTTAGACGACTTTGTCAGTCGAGAGTTCTACCAGCCCATGGGTTTGAAGCACACCGGTTACCATCCTTTGGAGCATATAGCCAAAGAATCCATAGTCCCCACCTCGCAAGACAAGTTTTTGCGCAAGCAGTTGTTGCAAGGCTATGTTCATGATGAGGCAGCCGCTTTCCAGGGCGGTGTTTCCGGCAATGCAGGCCTGTTCTCCAATGCCACCGAGGTGGCACAGATTTACCAGATGCTGCTCAATGGCGGCGAGCTGCATGGCAAGCGCTATCTCAGTGAGAGCACCTGTAAGCTTTTCACCACCAGCAAGTCACGCATCAGCCGTCGCGGTTTAGGTTTCGACAAGCCCGATGTCACCAACAAGAGCAAGAGTCCTTGTGCCGACGATGCCCCTGCCACAGTCTATGGCCATACCGGCTTCACAGGCACCTGTGTCTGGGTGGACCCCACTAATAAGTTTGTCTATATTTTCCTGAGTAATCGTGTTCATCCTGATTCGTGGAACCCCCAGTTGGGCAATCTGAACCTACGCCCGAGGATTATGCAGGCGATTTATGATGCGATGAAGTGATGTATTTTATTTTTTTTACGTAAAGAATTACCATTTTTGAAAGGAGGCATTTCTACGGGTTGTCGCAGTATCTGCTATCACCCGTTCCAGTATCTGTTATCATTCATCGCAGTATCTCCTATACCCCCATAGGAGATATTTCGGTGACCCTTGGCAGATACTGCGACAGGTGATAGTAAACTCTCCCTCAATAGATAGCTAGTTCTTGCGTTAATGATGACAATATCTGCGTCAAATATATGTATAAGAAAACCCCTGCCATCACGGCAGGGGTTTCTCATGAACGGTTGATTGACATCGAAAAATCTTTTTACCTAACTAATACCACGAAAGAAAAATTGCAATGTAGTTTTGTCGTGTGTCATCTTGTCGCTTATCGTCAATCTTCCAATGCTTGTCGCAAGTCTTCTATAATATCGTCAATATGCTCTGTACCAATACTTAATCGAATAGTAGATGGGTAGATGTGCTGCTCCTCCAACTCCTCGGCACTCAGCTGAGAGTGGGTGGTGGTGGCTGGATGAATGACCAGACTCTTGACATCTGCCACATTCGCCAACAATGAGAAGATCTGGAGCTTGTCGATGAACTTCCATGCCTCTTCTTGTCCGCCCTTGATCTCGAAGGTGAAAATGGAACCTGCGCCGTTGGGGAACAACTGATTATAGAGAATGTGGTCTGGATGGTCGGGCAGGGAAGGGTGGTTCACCTTGACTACCTTGGGGTGCTTGCTCAGGAACTCTACCACCTTCAGGGCATTATAGACATGACGCTCTACACGCAATGACAAGGTCTCCAGACTCTGCAGCAGGAACCAGGCACTGATGGGGGCGATACAGGCTCCTGTGTCGCGCAGAATGACGGCACGGATGCGGGTGACAAAGGCGGCAGGGCCTGCCACCTGGGCAAAGACGGCTCCATGATAGCTGGGGTCGGGCTGACCTAAGGTGGGATACTTGGCGGCATTGGCGAGCCAGTCGAACTTGCCTCCCTCGATAATGACGCCACCTAAGGTGCTGCCATGACCGCCAATGAACTTGGTGGCGGATTCTACTACCACATCGGCTCCATGTTCTAAAGGACGGAATATATAGGGGGTAGCGAATGTGTTGTCAACAATTAATATGGTGTTGTGCTTGTGGGCTATCTCGGCTATGCGGTCGATGTTGGTGACACTGGCATTGGGGTTGCCGAAGGTCTCGACGATGATGGCCTTGGTGTTAGGACGAAAGGCGGCATCAACAGCGGAAAAGTCGGCGGGATTGACAATGGTGGTGCTGATGCCTTGTGTGCTGAGGGTGTGCTCTATCAGATTGAACGTGCCTCCATAGAGGTTGTTGGCGGCAATGATGTGGTCACCATTACGGGCGATGTTCTGCAGGGCGTAGGTGATGGCGGCTGCACCACTGGCGACAGCAAGGGCTACCATGCCTCCCTCGAGGGCTGCTATGCGCTCTTCGAATACGCCTTGCGTGGTGTTGGTCAATCGTCCGTAGATGTTGCCTGCATCTCTCAGTCCGAAGCGGTCGGCTGCATGCTGTGAGTTGCGGAATACATACGACGTGGTCTGATAAATAGGTACCGCGCGTGAATCTGTGGTGGGGTCTGCCTGCTCCTGGCCTACATGCAGCTGGAGGGTTTCAAATCTGTAGTTGTTTTTTATACTCATATTATTTACTTTTTTAAATTATTTCTGCTGCAAAGTTAAGATATATTGGAGATATCAAACAAATTATTTGAAAAGTTTGGAAAATGTTTCTACATTTGCAGAGATGTATAGAATAGATGTGCTATTTGTGTCATCTAAATGAATGGAAAACAGAATAAATATTCTTCTATGGATACTTTGGATAAAACAGACCTGCAGATTTTGCGGGTGTTGCAGGAAAATGGACGCCTGACTATCAAGGAACTGGCGAGCAAGGTAAGTCTGTCGTCAACGCCTGTATATGAGCGACTCAAGCGCTTGGAGGGCAATGGCTATATCAAGAAATACATTGCGGTGCTGGATGCCGAGAAGCTGAATCAGGGCTTTATCGTGTTCTGCAACGTGAAACTGAAACGCATGAATCGTGACATAGCGAAGGACTTCATGTTGATGGTGCAGGAACTGCCGGAGGTGACGGAGTGCTATAATGTGTCGGGCACCACTGACTACCTGCTGAAAATTCATGCTACGGATATGAAGGCGTATAATGAGTTCTTGATTAACAAGCTGGGGGCGATAGAGAGCCTGGGCTCTGTGGAGAGTATGTTTGTGATGAGTGAGGTGAAACATAACTATGGACTGAACTTTTGACAATTGAAAAGGCTGCGAATTTCGCAGCCTTTTATTGTCAGTCTATCGTCAATTCTACTGGGCAGTGGTCGGAACCAAAGATTTCACTATGAATCTTGGCTCCTTTCAGTTTGTCATCCAGCCGTTTTGAAGTCAAGAAATAGTCAATGCGCCACCCTGCATTCTTCTCACGAGCATGGAAGCGATAGCTCCACCATGAGTACTGATTCGCCATGTCGGGATAGAAATAGCGGAAAGTGTCAGTAAAACCACTATTCAGAAGCAGTGTCATCTTTTCTCGCTCTTCATCCGTAAAGCCTGCATTGCGACGGTTCGTCTTGGGGTTGCGCAAGTCAATCTCTTGATGTGCTACATTCATATCGCCACATACGATTACTGGCTTTTTGGCATCTAATGCCAAGAGATAGTTGCGGAAATCATCTTCCCACTTCATGCGGTAGTCCAAGCGGCGCAGTTCTTCTTGCGAGTTAGGTGTATAGACGTTTACCAAGAAGAAATTAGGCATTTCCAGCGTAACGATACGCCCCTCGTGGTCATGCTCATTAATGCCCAATCCGTAAGTCACTGCCACAGGCTCATGCTTCGTATAGACGGCCGTACCTGAATAGCCCTTCTTTTCAGCATAGTTCCAATAAGAATAGTAACCTTCGAAGGTCAAATCCAACTGTCCGGCCTGCATTTTTGTTTCTTGCAGACAGAAAAAATCAGCGTCCAATGCTTTGAATGCTTCCTCAAAGCCCTTGTCGGCACATGCGCGAAGTCCATTCACATTCCAAGAAATCAGTTTCATATTATTAAAGTATATTTGTTCTTACTTCGTTTCTACAACAATGCTTGCTGGTTTCAGCCCTTTGGCGGTGGCTTGCAAGGTAATTGTGCCAGCAGTTTTGCTGCTCTGCACGATGGCGGTAAGCTGACCGGCAAAGGCTGGCATACGATGCTGCTGGAAAGGCACCAGGCAAGTAGGGTCTCCATTGGCAGCTGCGCGGAAAGAACCAGCACCAGCTACGGTAAAGGTGACATCACGCGTATCGTCAGGACAGAGGTTACCATTCTTATCCACCACGCTAACAGTAATATATGCTAAGTCCTTGCCATCGGCATCTATCCGAGCTCTATCTACGGAAAGCTGCAGGTGATGAGGCTTGCTCGCCGTGCGGACAATCTTTGTTTCAGCTACATTGCCGTTAGCGTCATAAGCTACTACCTTGAGTTCGCCAGGTTCATACTTCACCTCCTCCCACATTAGGCGATAGCGATGCATAATGGCTTTCTCACCCATCTCTTGTTCGCGTATTCTTGCCTCAAAGGAAGACCATTTGCGCTGTCGTCCTTGACTCTTGCCATTGATGAACAACTCGGCCTCGGGATAGCTGGTATAGACATATACAGGTGTGACTTGTCCACGACGGTTCTTCCACGTCCAGTGGGGTAGAATGTGCAAGGTGCTTTTCTGCTTGTTCCATACACTGCGATAGAGGTAATAGCGGTCTTTGGGTAGAGATGCCAGGTCGATGATGCCAAAGTAGGAACTGTGTGACGGCCAATTGTCGTAGTAGGGCGTAGGTTCGCCTAAGTAATCGAAGCCCGTCCAAACAAACTGACCTATTTCCCAGTCATAATCGTCCGCCATTGCGAAGTCGAGATCAGGGATATTTGACCACCAGCAAGCCTCTGTATCATAGCCAGATGACTGCATATCGTCGTAAGTAGCGCCCTTCTTCAATTCAACAGGAAACTTATACACGCCTCGTGAACTGACGGTAGAGGCGGTTTCGGAGCCTAGTACCAAGCCCTGTGGCAAAATGTTGTATGCTTCCTGGTAGAAAGGCAAGCGGTAGTTGAAACCAGGAATGTCGATGGTGGCGGCAAAGCCGTTGTGCAGAGAGTTATCGGCTTGGTCGATGCCCACCGTTACAGGTCGGGTAGGGTCGAGGCGATGACAGATGTCCTGCAAGAAAGCTAATGTCTTGTAGCTTTCAGGGTCACGCTGGTTAGGCACCTCGTTGCCGATGCTCCACATCACCACGCTGGGGTGATTGCGATAATGCTGCACCATGTTCACCATGTCACGCTCTGCCCATTCGTGGAAGAAACGGTGATAGCCGTTCTCACATTTCGCCATGTCCCATTCGTCGAAAGGTTCGACCATCATCATGAAGCCCATCTCGTCGCACAATTCCACCAGCTCTGGGGCAGGCATGTTGTGCGAGGTACGGATGGCATCGCAACCCATGTCTTTCAGCAAGGTGAGTTGGCGACGCAAGGCTGCCTTGTTGATAGCTGCTCCTAAAGGTCCGAGGTCATGATGGTTGCAAACGCCTTGAAACTTACGCAGTTGCCCGTTGAGGAAGAAGCCTTTCTCGGGCACGTACTCGATGCTGCGGATGCCGAAGCGGGTGGTATATTCATCTACCTGCTTGCCGTCGGCAAAGACACGCGTACGGGCTTTATATAGGTAAGGTGTCTCAGGTGACCAAAGCTGAGGATGCTCAACAATGAAGGTCTGACCGAATGCAATGTCATGCACCGCCATCTTGGTATCGTCTTTCGTGGCAACTGTCTTGCCATCAGGGCCGATGATGTCGGTCACTAAGCGAATCATCTGTTGATGTTCAGTGTTCGCCAAAGAAATACGCAGACTAACTGAGGCGTAGTTGCTGTCAACATGTGGGGTAGTGATGTGCGTTCCCCAAACAGGCACGTGTATCTTGTCGGTAGTCACCACATGCACATTACGATACAGTCCTGCCCCAGGATACCAACGAGAAGATAAAGGACGGTTCTCTAACCTTACTGCCACCACATTGTTCTTGCCATCAGCATGGATGAAAGGCGTCACATCGCAGTAGAAAGAGTTGTAGCCATAGGGCCAGAAGATGGCTTCCTGTCCATTGACATAGACGCGCGCTTCACTCATGGCTCCATCGAACACCAGTGCCGTCTGCTTGCCGGCAGGCACATCGAAGGTGTGGCGGTACCATCCAACACCCACAAAGGGCAGTCCACCTGTCCGGCCCGACTTTTGTGAGGCTTCGGTCTCACCATCCTGCTCTACCGCCACCATCTGACGGTCGTTGTTGCCGTCAAAGGGACCGTAAATGGCCCAATCGTGGGGTACCGTCACCTTCTGCCACTTGCTGTCATCATAGTCAATGCGCCATGCATCGGTCACTTCTTCATTGACGAATCGCCACTCTTTCTCCAATAAGGTTTCTTGGCGTTGGGCATCAGCCAGCAATGGCAATGCCATAGCCAATAGGAACAATGCTTTTCTCATACGTCGGTTTCTCAAATGTTGCGTTATTTGCAGATAATCAGACAAACTGGTCCCATGAGGCCAGATGGTGACATCTGGGAATTAGGATTATAGAATGGATACTGCGACCAGGTAACCTTCTCAGTCACTTCTGGGCGAGAATCACCTATCAAGCGGTTAATCCACAAGTTCGTCACCTTTACCTCAATGTCGTTCTTGCCTGCATGCAGGGCTTCAGTGATGTCTATGCGATAAGGAGTTTTCCAATATACACCTAAGTTATTGCCGTTGATGGTTACCTCTGCCATGACACCTACCTTGCCCAAGTCAAGGAGTATCTGGCGGGAGTCAAGCTCGTTGTCCTTTACCTCGAAGCTGCTGGTGTAGGTAGCCACACCGCTGAAATACTTAATGCCATCCACATCACTGTCGGCCAAGTTGATGAGCTGGTCGAAATGAGCTGTAGCAGGTGCTCCTCGATTCTCCTGGAATGCCACATCCCATGGTATGTTGATAGTGTTGACATGCACCTCTTTTAACTCGGGCAAGGTTACTGCCTCTTGTTCTGCAGGACCATTGAACACTACAAACAAAGCATCGTTCTCAACCAAGTTCACCTTTACCACCGTGCGGTCACCCTCTGTCCGATAGGTCACATCCTCACGCTTGCCGGTCTCTGGGTGCCAGATTTCAGGCTTCTTGCCCTTGATACGGAACGACAGTTCTAAGGTCTTGTCAGGACCTTCGGGGTTGTTGATCCAATAGATGTCAGCACGACTGGTATGGCGATGGATGAAGCGTAGGTCGTCGCCGATAGTTACGTCGGGTTGCACACCAATCTTGTCCAATACGCTCTTCATGTCGCTGGTGAGATAGACATTTTTCAGTGCACCTCCCCAGATTTCTTCAACAATACTGTTAAATTCATCTGCATCATCGGTCAGACGGCCTGGTAACTCAGGCTTTGCACCACAAATCACGGCACCAGCCTTTGCCAGTGAGGCAATCTTCTTCAGTACATCCACTGGTATACGCTTTACATTCGGATCAAGCACCAGCATGCGATAGTTCATGCCACTGGGCGTGGTGAGTCTGCCATTCTCGTATTTGAGCAAATTCAGTAATGCGTCGCTGTTGATATAGTCATAGTTGTAACCTACTGGGAATGGAGGTTGCTCTGCACCATACAAACCCGTGATGTTGTTGTCCTCACCATAATAATAGACAATGTCAGCCACAAACTTGCCTTTTTGTAAAAGGTAGCAGCTGCGAGCCATATAACCCATCCAAGCCCATGCTGATTCAGACCAGTTGTCGAGGCGGTTGAACCACTGTCCGATAGGACCCAAACCCAAACCAGGCTTCAACTCATCCAACGGCTGATGAACAGAGGTGTGGATCACAAAGCGGTTCAAACCACTTGCCATCTCCATGTCTGCAATAGCCTTCAGATTGGCAGGATGATATGCGTAAGACTGGCCTTCACCACCAGGAGCAGTCAGTGACTCACCAGCCACCAGATTTTGTCCGTAGATATGGGCTACAGAGGCCGATTCACGGATGTCGGCACGGCTCATAGGTGGGGTAGAAGCTCCCGTATTATTCGGCATCCAAGCAGCTGCCATTGGCACATCAGCTTTCGCCTTTACCTCCATGCCATCTACCAGATATACACGCCCATTCTCATGCGATTCGGTATAGCGTCCCATGCCACGCTCTTTCAGAATGTCGGTCAGCAGGTTGTAGCAATAGTCGGTTACCAAGCTACCCAAGGTCCTGCGCCAATCTCGCAAGAAACGTTCACTCTCTTCAGAGCTGTTGACGATATGTCCCATCAGTACAGGCATCCACGGACGCAGGCTATAGCCATTGCGTGCCTCGAATTCCTCCTCCATGGCTGGAGTCCAGTTTTCTTGCTCAGACTCGTAGCTGTCGGTCATGATGTATTTCACTACCTTGCCTAACTGGTCCTTAGAAGCATCGGTGTACATACCTAAGTAGTGGTCCATATAAGCCCTGAAAGCAACAGGATCCATCTTGTCAACTTCAAAGCCTGTGGCCTCAGGAGGAGCAGGGTTGTTTTGATGACCTGTCTGGGAATATCCGTAGCGTACCACCTTCCAGGAACCCTCTGGCACATCCCATACTAAACGACCATCATGTACTTTGTCGGTAATGTCAATCACATCTTCCAAAGAAATGGCAGCAGCTTCGTCAGGGGTGTCGTAGAGAGCCAAGTCTGCAGGAGCAGCAAAACCAGCTTTTTCTTCTGCATGGTTAATGCGGCTTACACTATGTAAAACAAACTCAGCGATAGGAGTGGGTTCGGCCTGTGGATCCATGCTTACGCCCATCAGAGCAGCATAGGGACTGACTACTACAACATTGTTAACCACCAAGCGGAAAAACTTGGCTGTGGTTTCAGGAATGTCCACTGTTCCTTGTGGGGCAGAACTGTTAGGAATCTTACATACCTCACGGAAAGTCTTGCCGTCGTCGCTTACTTGCGAAGCTTTGTTGATCTCCTGAACAGGAGCACCCCACTGGCCACGTATTCTGCCATCCATGATGGTCAGTGCCTTCACGGTCTGTGGCTCACTGAACTCATATTGAATCCATGCCTTACCGTTGGCTCCACCTGCGCCTGGAGCCAATAAGTCAGCATTGGTCAAATCGCCATCGGTGAGTTTTTGCAGAGAGAAACTGCCACCGCTAGAAGTAATTCTTGGATTCAATGCAGCTAAGTTAACATCGGCAGTTGGCAACTTGAATGCCAATACGGCGATGTCGGCATAATAGCCTTCACCAGGATTGGTGCCACCACCATTGATATTGTTGGAGTTAGAACGAGGTACGTTCTGGAAAGCCCCAATGGTTTTGTAGGGTGTTGGCAACAAACCATCATAAGAGGTTCCACCCTCTAAACGCATCTCTCGCCAAACCAGTTTCTTCATGCCGTCCTTTGGCTCTACCCAAGGACCGCCCGTGAAACTCCAGCCCGGAGATGCTGCTACTGACATTTCCAAACCCAATGAGTCGGCTAAATGAACAGTGTAGGCAAAGGCATCCTTCCATTCGTCCGTCATGTATGCCACCTTTTTGTCAATCAACAATGGTGTTCTAAAACCAGCATCGAAGTTCATGAAGCCAGCAATGCCAGAACGCTTCATCCAAGTCAGATCTTTGTAAATACCATCCTTGGTTACATTGCCGTCCATCCAATGCCACCAAACGCGAGGGCGTGCCTCAGCTGGTGGGTTCTGAAACTCAGCATACAGATTATCATCTGCGGCTGGTGTACTACAACTGCCCATAACTAGCATGAGGCCTGTGACAGCTACCCAAATAAATTTCTTCATATCTATGTTTGTTTGATTATATTCTTTATAGTACTATTGTGCAAAAATATAAATAATTTCGTACATTTGCGAAGAATAAACGAGATAATAATTCATGGAAAAAAATAAATACGTATGCTTGAGTTTGTTGTTGGTGTTGCTGATGGCTTGTACGTCTAAAGAGACTCATTTTATCAGCGACGATGCTTATCGCCAGCAAGTGTTGACCGACTTTGAAGAGAAAATAGAGTTGGTGGGAGCATCTTTCTATATGCCTGCACAGGATATCACTCCTCAAGAACAGGAGGCGTTGCAGTTTTTGTATGCCTACATGCCTATTGGTGATATGACCGATTATTCCACTGATTATTATTTGGACAATATCCGTATGTCATTCAAGGCGCATAAAGAGATGCCTTGGGGCAAAGAAGTACCTGAGTTATTGTTCAGGCATTTCGTGTTGCCCGTAAGGGTGAACAACGAGAATCTTGACAATTTCCGTCACGATTGCTATGATGACCTGAAGCAGCGGGTTAAGGGACTTTCTATGCAGGAGGCTATTTTGGAGGTGAACCACTGGTGCCATGAGCGGGTGACTTACCAGCCTTCAGACGCGCGTACTACTTCGCCATTGTCTACTATCAGTGCAGCATACGGTAGGTGTGGCGAGGAATCTACTTTCACTGTCTCGGCTTTAAGGGCTATCGGCATTCCTGCCAGGCAGGTCTATACCCCTCGTTGGGCACATACTGACGATAACCATGCATGGGTAGAGGCATGGGCAGATGGACAATGGTGGTTTATGGGTGCCTGTGAACCTGAGGCGGTACTGAATCTGGGGTGGTTCAATAGTGCTGCCAGTAGGGCGATGCTGATGCACACCCGTGTGTTTGGCAAGTACAACGGGCCTGAAGAGCAAATGCTGGTGTCGGATACGTTTACGGAAATCAACCTTATTGACAACTATGCTTCTACGGCGAGAGTGGATTTCAATGTGGTGGATACGCAAGGCAAATCAATAGCAGATGCTCGTGTGGATTTTATGATATACAACTATGCCGAGTTTTGTCCGGTGGTGACGAAATATACTGATGCTGATGGACACACTTTTCTCACTGCAGGCAAGGGTGATATGTTGGTATGGGTTTCTGCTTATGGGAGGTATGGCTATGCCAAGGCTTCTTTCGGGATGGACAATGAGGTGGATATCGTACTGGATTTGGAAAATCCTGCTGTTTGGGTGCCTATTGAGGAGATAGATGTGGTGCCTCCAGTGGAGCAATATACCTTGCCTGAAATGTCAGAGACACAGCGTGCAGAAAACGATGCACGCAAGACAAAGGAGGATGAAATGCGTATTGCCTATATGCATACTTTTATGGATGAGGCTTCATCACAAGCTTTTGTGAAAGAACATAAGTTACCTGTAGAAGCAGTACCTTATTTGGTGAAAGCAAGTGGTAACCATGAAACCATCAAACATTATTTGTTGAATGGGGGGACTGTAGATTATCTGGCATTGCTAAGCGAGAAAGACTTGCGTGATGTGACGATGGAGGTACTTCATGACCAAATGACGTCCAATAGTTGTCCGGAAATGAGGGTGGAGGACGAGATGTTAGTGCCTTACAAGCATTTCTTCCAAGAGAATATTCCTGTACAAGACCAACAACGCTATCGTGAGGACCCTGCCCAATTGGTGCAGTGGTGCAGGGAACATCTACAATTGGTAGATGGACCATATACAACACGTATAGCGATGTCGTCACCTGGGGTGTGGAAAACAAGGGTGGCAGATACTCGTTCTCGTGATATCTTCTTCGTGAATGTGGCATGGAGCTTGGGCATCAAGGCGCGCAAAGATGGAGTGACAGGCAAGGTGCAGTACAGGGGTGCTGATGGTCAATGGATAGATGTAAACTTCGAGGAAGGTGCTTTGGGCATTTCTTCTACAGGTACGTTGGTGCTTCGTTATCAGCCTACAGTTTCCTTGGAAAATCCAGAGTATTATAGCCATTTTACCATCAGTCGCATTCAAGATGACGGAACGGTGAGTTTGTTGAGCTTTGACGAAGGACAGGTTGATATGGGCGGTGGTGTTTCGTGGGCGAATGTGTTCAAGAAGGGCACTCAACTCGATGTAGGTACTTACCTCTTGACATGCGGACGTCGTATGGCGAGTGGAAAGGTGTTATCAGCAGTTCAACGTTTCGATATTACTGAGGGCAAGACCACCACAATAGATTTGCATCTTCGTGAGCCGCAAGGTCAAGATATTGAGGTGATTGGCTCTTTTGATTCAGAAAGCAAATACCTGAAGGAAGGTGTTGAGACAAGTGTTTTGGTAACCACCGGACGAGGGTATTTTGTGATAGGTGTTTTGGGTGTCGGACAAGAACCTACGAATCATGCATTGCGTGATATTGCTAAACTGAAGGAGGATTTTGAGGCATGGGGCAGACCAATGGTGTTGCTCTTTCCTGATAAGGTTCATCAAAACAACTTTAATGCTAAGGAGTTTGAAGAGTTGCCATTGACGGTTTCTTATGGCATTGATATAGATGGAGGTGTTCAGAAACAGATTGTTAGTAATATGAGACTGGATAACCCAAACCAGTTGCCATTGTTCATCATTGCCGACACATTCAACCGTGTGGTGTTTGTGTCGCAAGGTTATACAATAGGGTTGGGGGAACAATTGATGCAGGTGATTAAGAAGTTATGAAGAAGGACGTTAAGGAACTGAAGTCGTATAAGCTGATTCAGGCCATTGCCAAAGTGATGGATCAATATTACGTGGACCCGCTGTTGGGCTTAGTGCCAACGGTGGGCGATGCTGTGTCTTCGTTACTGACGTTGCCTTACCTGTATTTCAGTATCTTCAGACTCCGTTCTATCCCATTAACTTTGGCACTGCTGTGCAATATGCTGATTGACTTTGCCATGGGAGTTATTCCTTTCTGGATAGGCGATATCCTAGACTTCTTCAACCATAGCTATGTCAAGAACTATAGATTGATTACGGGCTATGTGGAAGGTGATGAGGATATGATAAAGAAGGTGGATCGTCGTGCTTGGTGGATGGCAGCAATGATTGCAGTCCTTTGCCTGCTGATTTGGCTCTTGATTAAATTGGCTGTTTGGGCGTGGGATTGGCTAGCCGGATTATTCTAAAAAGTCAATTGAAAACTTAGTTTCAGCTAAATTATCCCAAAAGCGTGGATAAGATTTTGAAACTACTTCCGGATGCTCAATATAGATATTTGGCAGAAGTAAAGCCGTAGGCGCAAATGCCATTGCCATACGGTGGTCATCGTATGTGGCAATCACGGGTTGTTGCACTGCTTGGCATTTCTCACCGTCCCATTTCAGTGCATCATCACCTTCGGCATATAGCACATAACCCAACTTGCGGAGTTCGTTGATCAAGGCACTGATGCGGTCTGTCTCTTTGATGCGAAGGGTGTGCAGTCCTGTAAAGCGGAAAGGTAACTCCAAAAAACAACAAGTCACTACAAAAGTTTGTGCCAAGTCTGGCATCTCGCGAAGGTCAGCATTTAAACGTTGGAGCAACGACCCTTGTTTATAAATACAAATGCCATCGTCTGTATATTCGGTTTGTACGCCCAGTTGACTAAATAGCTTTGTCCCTTTGCTATCCCCTTGTGTACTTTCCTGCTTTAGATGCGACAATGTTACTTTGGCTTGTGGATCTTGACTTAGTGCCACCATTTCATACCAATATGAAGCTGCACTCCAGTCGTTTTCTATGATGTAGGGGATATCTTGGTAAGAACCACTTTCAATTTGGATAGTCATGCCTTCCAGCACATTGTCCCTTTGTGCTTTGGCTCCAAATTCACGCATCAGTTGCAAGGTCATATCGATATAAGGCAATGATGTCACCTTCCCTTTCAACCTTAAGGTCAATCCTTGTGGGAGGGTAGGGGCAATCATCAGCAAAGCAGAAATATATTGTGAACTCACATCACTTGGAAGAGTCAGTTTGGCACTATGCAACTTTGTGCCAGTGATACTCAAGGGAGGGAACCCCTCTTGCTCTACATATTCTATCTGAGCACCTAAGGTTCTCAATGCATCCACCAAAATACGGATGGGACGTTGCTTCATACGTTCCGTACCCGTGAGGATGTGTGTACCTGGCTGGGTACTATAGTAAGCAGTGAGGAAACGCATGGCAGTACCAGCGGCTTTGATATCAATCACCTCAGCCTCGTCTTTGAAGGCCTTGATGATGACATTCGTGTCGTCACAATCGGCAAGGTTCTCGATAGGGGAATTGCCCTGTGCCAAAGCCCGAAGTACCAACGCACGATTGCTAATGCTCTTCGATGCCGGCAAGTTGATATTGGCTTGCAGCGCTTTGGATGCTGTTAGTTGTACTTTCATAATGCGTGCATTTATGGTTCTTCTTCCATTCCTTTGTCCAATTGGCCCTTCCAGAGGTACTTACGGGTTTCTTGTACGATGATACCACTGAGGCATAATAAAGAGATGAGGTTAGGGATAGCCATAAGGGCATTCATACAGTCGGCCAAGTTCCATACAATGGCAAGGTTGGCCACACTACCTAAGAAGACTGCAATGATAAAGAGGATGCGATAGATGGTCACCCACCGCTTGCCCTTGAGGTATTCTACGGCACGTTCACCATAATAGCACCATCCCAAGATGGTAGAAAAGGCGAAAGTCATCAAACCAAAGGTCAGCAACGGTGTACCGAAATACGGAATCTTGGCAAATGCCATCTTAGTGAGGGTAGCCCCATTGTCAAAACTGATATCTGGATAGGCAAGTACACTGCTCACAATCACCAATCCTGTTAAAGCACAGATAACTACGGTGTCCCAGAAAGTTCCTGAAGATGACACTAATGCTTGACGAACGGGGTTACGAGTTTGAGCTGCTGCAGCCACGATAGGAGCAGAACCCATACCCGACTCGTTGGAGAATAAGCCTCTGGCTATACCAAAACGGGCTGCAGTCATAACGGTAGCGCCCACAAACCCACCTCCTGCTGCCGTAGGAGTAAAGGCAGAGACACAGATAAGCTTCAATGCTGGCCAAATGTAGGTGGCATTGATTACTAAAATGAAGATACAACCAATAACGTAGAAAAAAGCCATGATAGGTACCAGCATACCGCAAACTCTTGCTATACTCTTAACGCCACCAATGACAACAAGGGCAACCAGTATACTTATGATAGCTCCCGTGAGATAGGGAGGAATCTGATAAGACTCTTGTGTCACCGTTGAAATGGCATTGGCCTGTACCATATTGCCGATGCCAAAAGAGGCAATGGCAGTGAAGAGGGCAAAAAGCACAGCGAGCCATTTCCATCCCAAACCGCGCTCCAATGCATACATAGGGCCTCCCTGCATCTTCCCTTCAGGAGATTTAACACGGTATTTAATTGCCAACAAGCCTTCAGCATATTTAGTAGAGATGCCAAATACACCTGTAAGCCAACACCATAGTACGGCACCAGGACCACCTAAGGCGATAGCGGTGGCCATGCCAACAATATTACCTGTACCGATGGTAGCGGCTAGTGCAGTCGCCAAGGAATGAAATTGAGACACATCGCCTGAGGCGCCAGGGTCTTTCTTGATAGAGAGCTTGATGGCGGTGAAGATTTTACGTTGTGGGAAACGCAACCTGAATGTGAGGTACAGGTGCGTTCCCAGCAACATGATGATCATAGGCCAGCCCCAAAGCCAGCCACTTATTTCGGCGAGTATGTTATTCAGTTCCTCCACTTATTTAATAGCAATCTCTTTAATCTCCTTTTCAGGCTTCAGAATATCCAAAGCCTTCCAAGTCTGCTCCTTTGCCAATTTGAATGGAGCGGTGCAACGGATGTCCTCTACATTGGCACCAAACTTCACTACATAGTTGCCCGCAGCAGTTTCCCACTGGTCAACAACCTCGTTGAAAGAAGCCAAAGAATAGAGGGTAACATCCATTGTTACCGTTTGGCTTTCACCAGGCTGTAATTCCTTGGTCTTGGCAAAGCCCTTCAGTTCTTGTTGAGGCTTAGCTAAATTGCCAGCAGGAGCGGATACATACAACTCTACTACTTCCTTACCAGTCACCTTGCCAGTGTTCTTTACAGTAACAGTAGCACGGAAACCGTCCTTGGTAGGGGTTACCTTAGGAGCACTATATTCAAATGTGGTGTAGCTCAGGCCATAACCAAATGGATAAGACACCTCTTTTCCAATGGTGTTGAAGTAACGATAGCCTACCCAAATGCCTTCATCAAAGTTTGAGTAAGAAACATTCTTCACCTCACGCTGCTGACCACCCATAGCAGCACCCATACCCATCATACCATCGGATTTCTGATCGAATGGGAAATTCTTTGAAGATGGGTCATCCATATAATTGTTGAGCCAAGTCATGGTGAGTTTGCCAGAAGGAGTTACCTTACCACTTAGAATATCTGCCACAGAATAGCCACCTTCCTGACCAGGTTGCCAAGCCAACAGGATAGCATCTGGCAGGTTCTTCCAAGAAGCAGATTCTATCTCGCCACCAATGTTCAATACCACAATAACCTTCTTGCCTGCCAAGTGGAATGCTTCAGTCACATCGTTGAGCAACTGACGCTCTACCTCTGAAAGGTTGAAGTCGTTAGGCACATTACGATCGGCACCTTCACCGGCATTACGGCCAATAGTTACAATGGCAATATCGTTGGTAGCTACTTGCTTGTCGATAATAGCACGCTCAATAGGCATCTCTGTAAGGGCAGCATCACCCAAGCTCAACATCGCCATCATGCCACCAACGGCAGGACGAGCTGCAGCTTGACGGGCACGTTCATATTTAGTATAGGTCTCATAGACGTTCTTCAACTCATCATTCACCTCATAACCAGCGCTTTTCAAACCCGTAAGTAGGTCGATGGTATAAGCTTTATTTACGTTACCGGAACCGGTACCACCAGCAATGAAATTATAAGAGGTAATACCAAACAAAGCCACTTTCTTAGCGCCCTTGATAGGCAGGGCATTGCCCTCGTTTTTCAACAACACCATACCCTCAGCAGCAGAGTTGCGAGTTACCTGAGCATGTGCTTTCAAGTCTGGAGCATCACTATACTTGTAGCCCTTGAAGCGAGGAGTGCGAACAATATATTGCAGGATGCGTTTTACACAAACATCTACATCTTCCATGCTTACCTTACCCTCGTTTACAGCTTTGATAAGGTCGGTTTTTTGCTGAGGCATACCAGGCTCCATCAAGTCATTGCCTGCATGTACCTGAGCTGAAATGTCACGCACCATGGTCCAGTCAGTCATCACAATACCGTTGAATCCCCACTCGGTACGCAATAAATCGGTTAGCAATTCACGGTCTTGCTGAGTGAACTTACCGTTAATCTTGTTGTAAGAAGACATTACCGTCCAAGGGTTAGCATCCTTTACCACCATCTCAAAGGCCTTGAGATAGATTTCACGCAGCGCACGCTGATTCAGACGAGAATCAACAGCCATACGGTTGGTCTCCTGAGAGTTGGCAGCATAATGCTTCACACTTACACCTACGCCATTGCTCTGGATACCATTGGTATATGCAGTAGCAATCTTACCTGTCAAAAATGGGTCTTCAGAATAATACTCGAAGTTACGTCCATTCAATGGGTTACGATGGATATTTATACCAGGAGCCAACAATACGTCTATGCCATACTCCAGTACTTCATTACCCATAGCCTTGCCTACTTGCTCTACCAATTCAGTGTTCCAAGTACTTGCCAATGAAGTACCTACAGGGAAACCTGTGGCATAGAAAGTTTTGTCAGTACCTTTACGGGTAGGAGTGATACGAACACCTGCAGGACCGTCAGAAAGTACAGTAGCAGGAATACCTAAACGCTCGATAGGGTTAGTTGTGCCGGCAGCACCAGGTACTAATACCTCAGAAGAAGCAGTCATAGCACCAGCCGTCATACTACCCCAGCCGCCACCAACGATTAGTTCAGCTTTCTCTTCTAAGGTCATTGCTTTTACAATTTCGTCCACATTGTTAGGATTCAGCTTTTGTGCTTGAACTGCACCAAATACCAATGCGGTTGTAACAAATAAAGCCAGTTTCTTCATAAAAATAAAATATAAGTTATAGTCTCATTATCTCCTTTGCTATTACTCTTGCTTCTGCATCGGTAGCCAAATAATCTTCTAATGTAGGTTTGGCGACAAAAGTAGTGCGCTCCATTGTCTTTTCTATCACTTCACTCATGCCTAAGAATGATATTTGGTCGTGCAGGAAACCTGCATTGACAACCTCATTTGCAGCATTGACAATGCAAGGCATATTGCCTCCACGTCTAATTGCCTCGTAAGCCAATGCCAAATTGCGGAACTTCTCAGTGTCGGGCTTTTCGAAGGTGAGTTGAGTGTATTTGCTAAAGTCAACACGAGGGAACGAAGATTTCAAACGCAAAGGATAGGTGAACGCATATTGTATAGGTACGCGCATATCGGGCATACCTAATTGAGCCATAATGGCACCATCTTCATACTGTATGGCAGAATGGATAATACTCTGCGGATGCACCAATACCTCTATTTGCTCAGGGGTCACTCGGAAGAGCCATCTTGCTTCCATCACCTCGAAGCCCTTGTTCATCATTGAAGCCGAGTCAATGGTAATCTTCGCTCCCATGTTCCAATTAGGGTGTTTCAGAGCTTGATTTTTAGTCACAGTCTTCAATTGTTCATTCGTAAAGGTACGGAAAGGACCTCCCGATGCAGTGAGCAAGATCTTCTCTATGCGGTTGTACTCATTGCCTTGCAAACTCTGGAAGATAGCTGAATGTTCAGAATCAACGGGCAATAAGGGCACTCGGTTCTCATCGCATAATTGATTGATGAGCTCGCCAGCTACCACCATCGTCTCTTTGTTGGCAAGGGCGATGGGCTTTTTGGCACGAATAGCACTAATTGTTGGACGTAAGCCTGAGAAACCTACTAATGCTGTAAGTACCATGTCCACTTGTTCGTCTTGCACCACCTCTTCCAAAGCTTTGGCACCAGTATACACCTTGATGGGAAGGTCGGCAAGAGCCTCTTTTAGTGTGCCATAGTGTTGCTCATTGGCAATCACAACAGCTTCTGGTTGGTATTTCCTGGCCTGCTCGATCAACTTGTCAATCTGATTGTTGGCCGTGAGGATGTAGGCTTCATAGAGGTCGCTATGTTCCTCTATGACCTCCAGCGCTTGCGTACCGATAGAGCCTGTTGAACCTAATATTGCTATTTTTTTCTTCATAATTCTAATAATCCATCTGGCAAGTTCATTGAAATTACTTTCGTTTTGCGATTTAAATCGATGATGAAATCCTCTTGAGCTGGTATCAATACTTCAGTTCCTTCATGTTCTACCACAAATAATGTGTTGATGGTGGAATCATCCACATCTTTCACCTTGCCGATTTCGCCCTTGTGTATGTCCTTGATGGTAAACCCTACAAAGAATTGCCAAGAGAGTTCGTCATCTTTCAATTCGTCGGCATGCTCTTTGGGGAAATATACCTCCACATTGTTTAAGCGCCTAGCTTGTTGTTCAGTATCAATACCTTCCAATTTAATCAATGCCGTTGTGTCACTTCTGAAACGATAGCTCTCGAAGAAAAAAGGCACCAAGATGCCATCCATCAAGCACACGATATAATCGGCCTCCACACGGTCGAAGATGTCGTCATCGAAGGTAAACAGCAATTCACCATGAACCCCATGAGGCTTGTTGATAATACCTATTTTATAAACGTCCTCGACTTTGATCATATTCTTGTAATCCTTGCTCCTAAAGCGTTCAGTCGACCTTCAATGTTTTGGTAGCCACGATCTATTTGCTCGATGTTGTGGATGCGGCTAATGCCATCTGCACTCATGGCCGCTATCAGCAAGGCAATGCCTGCACGAATATCTGGTGATGTCATATTGCCCCCTTTTAAACGCAATTGGTGATTGTGTCCTATTACCACTGCACGGTGAGGATCGCAAAGAATGATTTGCGCTCCCATATCAATGAGTTTATCCACGAAGAACAAACGGCTCTCAAACATCTTCTGGTGAATCAGTACACTGCCTTTGGCTTGTGTGGCCACCACAAGCATCACACTCAGCAGGTCGGGTGTTAAACCTGGCCAGGGCGCATCGGCGATTGTCATGATAGAGCCATCCATAAATGACTCAATCTGATAGCTATCTTGTGCAGGAACGAAAATATCGTCACCACGCTGTTCTAACTGGATGCCCAAACGGCTGAAGCTATTGGGAATAATACCCAGGTTCTCGTAGGATACATTTTTGATGGTAAGATTACTTTGAGTCATTGCCGCCATCCCAATAAAGCTACCAACCTCAATCATATCGGGCAATACCGTATGTTCGGTACCATGCAACTCTTTCACACCCTCTATAGTAAGAAGGTTAGACGCAATGCCACTGATACGGGCGCCCATGTTGTTGAGCATCTTGCAAAGTTGCTGGATATATGGTTCACAGGCCGCATTGTAGATAGTGGTGGTTCCTTCAGCCAAAACAGCTGCCATCACAATGTTGGCGGTACCTGTAACAGAAGCTTCATCCAATAGCATATAGGTACCTTTCAGTTTCTTAGCCGTAATTTCATAGGTACGTTGGTTAGCATTGTACTTGAATTCTGCTCCCAAGTTCTGGATTCCGATAAAATGGGTGTCCAAACGGCGACGTCCAATTTTGTCGCCACCTGGTTTAGGAGTAAATGCCTTTCCAAAACGAGCTACCATAGGACCTATTAGCATGATGCTACCTCTCAAGGAGGCACTACGCTTTACAAACGCCTCACTGTTTAGGTAATTTAAGTCGATATTAGCAGCTTTGAAACTATAGGAATCAATGCCCACCTTTTTCACCTCCGAACCCATATCACGCATCAGCTGAATCAGATTATTAACATCTAAGATGTCGGGCACATGATGTACTGTCACTTTTTCAGCAGTAAGCAATGTAGCACAGATAATCTGAAGCACCTCGTTCTTGGCGCCTTGTGGGTAGATTTCTCCTTCTAAGCGGTGTCCGCCTTCAATTACGAATGAAGCCATAACTTATTTTTGTTTCTTGTTCTTGTTCTGTTTCTGGTTCGCAACATTCTTCTGTACAGGGCGTTGCTGACGATAATTCTTTTCAAGTCGTTCAGCCATCAATGCTAAAATCTCGTCATTGATTTTCAGCTTGCCATCCGACAATTCAATAAGGTCGTCAGCTATCTTCTGGTCATCAACAGAATCCTTGTTCCAAGTAATATAATCCTTGCGCATGTGATTGCAGATCAGCGCCAAGAGATTGTTCTTCTCATCACCATCCTCTATCTCACATGCTTTCTTGATAAGATTCTCCAATAACCTACCATAATGACGATAGCGCATCTTCTTTTCATTTGTGGGAATTGGATCTGGTTTCACCTTCAGGTTTTCAGGTTTGATGGTCTCGAATGGATAATCGATGTCGAGTTTGAAGTCAGACATGATAGCCAAATGATCCCATAACTTATGCTCAAAGTCGGGAACATTCTTTAAGTTGGGGAACATGCCTTCCATGATATGTATGATTGTTTCTGCACACCATTGGCGTTCAGCACGATCTTCTATTGTCACCGCATAATCCACCATGTTTTGTACACTGCGTCCGTATTCAGGGAGCGCCATCTTTTTTTGTTGAGTATTGTATTTCATAAGTCAATAAATTATCTATTTAACGGATTCTTCGCTACAGTAGCGATAAACTCTTTCAAGTAGAAAGGCTCAAAATATGCCACATCCTTGAAGTCCTGCTCAGCAACGGCTTTCTCAGCTAACGGGAACATCCATTTAGCGACAGGATGGATGTTGTCGATAAAGTGGGCATTGGGATGCTTTGCCAATATCTCTTTGCACTTTGCAGCTCCGTTTCCGAAGAAATATACAGGATGCTCATCCAAATATGCCTTGTAAGTGTCGGCATCTACAACATCGGCCTTTGTATCCCGTACTGTTTGAAGTGCCCTATCATATACAGCCGCATAAACTTCCATTCTTCGAGCGTCAATCATAGGGCATAGTAAGGCATCATCTGGTAATTCTTGCCTTAGCAGAACAGGTACACAAAGCACTTTCAAGGTGGGGATACCAATTAACTTCACATCCCTCCCATAGCATACTCCCTTTGCCATTGAAACTCCGATACGTAGACCCGTATAAGAGCCAGGTCCACAACTTACGGCCACTGCATCCAAAGGGATAGCATGACTTTCTACAAACGAAAGGGCTTCATCTACATAGACACCCAACTGAGTGTTGTGGTTCGGACCGCTATAATCTTCTTCGTGCCAAATGTTAGTTCCGTCTTGACTTACAGCTACTGAACATACTTCTGTGGATGTCTCGATATGTAAAATACACGACATATTCAGAATACTTTTCTATTTCCGCCAACAAATTTAGTCTTTTATTTCCACATCTTAAAATATTCCTTTAATTTTGCATCTGTATAGGACAAAAAATGTGAATTAAATTATGATTTTTTCAATGACGGGCTATGGCAAGGCGATAGTCGAATTGCCCGATAAGAAAGTAAACATAGAGATCAAGTCGCTCAATAGTAAAGCGATGGATCTTTCAACTAGAGTAGCGCCACTTTATAGGGAAAAAGAAATGGAAATCCGCAACTTCATAGCCCAGCAAGTAGAGCGTGGCAAGGTGGATTTTGCGTTGTGGATTGAGAAGAAAGATGCAACAGATGTGATGGTGCCAATTAACCAAAGTGTGATGGCGGCTTATTACAAGCGTTTGTCAGAGATAGTGGAGGGAACAGGCATCCCTGCTCCACAAGATTGGTTTACCACTTTGTTGCGCATGCCTGATGTGATGTCTGTAAAGGACGAAACAGTAGAATTGTCTGAAGATGAGTGGAACGCTGTTTTTGAGGGAGTAAAGGAAGCAGTTCAGCATTTGTTGGATTTTCGCAAACAAGAGGGTGAGGCTTTGGATAAAAAATTCCGTGCAAATATCTCTCGCATAGGTGATCTGCTGACTTCTGTTGAGCCTTATGAAAAAGATCGTGTGGCAAAAATCAAGGAACGTATCTTCGATGCATTGGAGAAGTTGCCTGTTGAGTACGACAAGAACCGTTTGGAACAAGAGCTGATCTACTATATCGAAAAGCTGGATATCAACGAAGAGAAGCAGCGTCTTTCTAATCATTTGGCTTATTTTATCTCTACGATGGAAGGTAAATATGGTCAGGGCAAAAAATTGGGTTTTATTGCCCAAGAGATGGGACGTGAGATTAATACCTTGGGTAGCAAGAGTAACCAAGCTGAGATGCAACGCATTGTGGTTCAGATGAAAGACGAGTTGGAACAAATCAAGGAACAAGTACTAAACGTGATGTAATTATGGGAAAACTGATTATCTTTAGTGCACCTTCAGGTAGTGGGAAATCCACCATTATTAACTACCTCTTAGAAGAGCATCCTGAGCTGAATCTGGCCTTCTCTATCAGTGCTACAAGTCGTGCTCCAAGAGGACAAGAGCAGGATGGGGTAGAGTATTTTTTCTTGTCGCCAGAAGAGTTTCGTCAACGTATCGATAATGATGAGTTCTTGGAGTATGAAGAGGTATATCCTGGCCGTTTCTATGGAACCTTGAAGGCACAAGTGGAGAAACAATCCGAAGAAGGTCAGAATGTGTTGTTTGATGTGGATGTCAAGGGGGGTATGAATATTAAGAAATATTATGGTGATCGTGCACTGAGTTTATTTATTCAACCGCCTTCTATTGAGGAACTTCGTCGTCGTTTGGAAAAGCGAGGCACTGAGACACAAGAGGTTATTAATGATCGTATTGCTCGAGCTAAATTTGAGTTGGACTATGCTCCACTATTCGATGAGGTGGTTATCAACGATGACTTAGATACTGCTAAAGCAGAGACCCTGCAAATCGTCAGCGATTTCTTGAAAAGCAAAGAAAAATCTTCAAAAAAGAATAATATGGATTTTAACGGTAGTAAATTGTCAACCAAGGTGGTTCGCATCTTGTTTGGTATCAATGTTTTTGCCATGTTGTGCTTTATCTTCATGGCAATATTCTTCTTCTATTATGGCATCAATGATCTTGCCATTATGCTAGTTGTCGTTGCTTGCCTCAGTGCCCTCAATAATTGGAAGTTATGGGGACGCATCAAACAAGAATTGAAGTGAAAAAAGTAGCACTATATTTTGGTTCTTTCAACCCTATTCACATAGGTCACCTTGCTCTTGCCAACTATCTCTGCGAGTTTGGCGGGATAGATGAACTGTGGTTTGTGGTGAGCCCTCGCAATCCATTCAAGCTACAAACTGATTTGATGGATGATGATTTCCGCCTCCAGTTGGTTCGCTTGGCCATTAAGGATTATCCCAAGTTCAAGGCTTGCGATGTGGAGTTCTCGATGCCTCGCCCTTCTTATACCTATCATACATTGCAGCAACTGGAGGATATATACCCGGATAATGAGTTCTCTTTATTAATGGGTGCCGACAAT
The DNA here is from genome assembly GCA_016284115.1 of Bacteroidaceae bacterium. The sequence goes on along the minus strand of JAEEOD010000268.1, from coordinate 10,470 downwards.
TGGCCTAATCTCAAGAATTGGTACAAGGGTGAAATTATTATGAGCGAATATCCTATTATTGTCTATCCTCGTCCAGGATATGAGATAGATGTTGCCAATCTCCTTGAAAATGTGCGCTTTGTTGATGCACCACAATTTGATATTTCTTCCTCTTTTATTCGGAAATCATTGCAAGAAGGCAGGGATGTTCGCTTTTTCCTGCATCCCGAAGTTTGGTCTACTCTCATTAATAATTGATTTTTTAGTCGTCTTTTGGCTTAATACTTCCCAGTCTCCTTTTTACTACTAGTAAGCTGTTCTTTTACTACTAGTAAGCTGTTCTTTTACTACTAGTAAACAGCTTTTTTACTACTAGTAAATGCTGAAATTCCCCTAGAGAATGTTATACTCACTATAGGCAGAAAAAAATCCCTCGTTAGCTAACGAGGGATTAAATAAAGTGTCCTTGCCTAAGATTTAGTGCCTCAACAACTTATTGAATTTCCGCAACACCTTGTAGCCAATCAACAAACCATCAAACACCACCATACCAGTATTCAACAACCCCATAACGGGCGTGGCTTTTTTTGCAGAAGGTTTCAATGGCGCCATGAAGCCTTGAGTCAAGGTCGACACCTTCTGTTTCTGGCTACCGATGCGCTTTCGCAAAGCAGCTTTCTGCTGGGCAATACTCTCTAATGTTATGTCATTTTGCTGGTTGCTCATAATCTATACCTTCTTTGGATTGTGAGTCGTTGTCTTTCAAGAACAAGTTGGCTAAGAACTTAACCATAGGTGCCACTATCAATTTTTGTCTGTAGCGATAAGCCACTGCCATGACAATCAGCAAGAATAAGGTGATGAGTGCAAAACTGTTCATCAAACCTCCGATAAACGGAGCTATCACGTATGCTATGGTGAATGAGAAATAGAATAGAGTCACCATACCCAGTATGATGAGTATCAATACCAGGATAAGCGTTGACAGCAAGATGGTTAACTTCTCTGTCAATTCTAGCTTGGCATATTCAGTTTGTAGCTCAAGATATTTCTTTGATTCTACAAATAATTGCTGGAGGTTCTCTATGCCCTTTTCAACGCCAAACATTATTCAGCCTCTTCTTCCTTTACGTCAGCAATCTCGTCAATCAGGCTTTCCATATCGGCCTTGCTCAGACGGATACCCTTCTTGCGTAGAATCTCTGCAATCTTTGAACGGGTGTCTTCACCTTTCTCTGGCGCAAACAATAAACCAGCGGCTGTACCGATGATTGCTCCTGTTAAAAATGCTGCAAAAACATTCAATCCTTTCATGATAAATCCTCCTTATTTATTTAATTAGACTATACTTTTAAGCAAAGGTAGTAAACAAAATCATTTCTATAATCATTTTTCACAGTTTTTTTTTGAATGATGTGATATTTTCTATTACTTTTGCACAAAATTTAATGCATAACACTTAATGAATTTATTGTATAACACTAAATGCAATTTTAAAATGAAAAAAGTTTTAGTATTAGGATTAGGTATTTGTGTGGCTTTTGCGTTTGCATCCTGCAAAACCAGTGAGAGCGCTTACAAGAAGGCGTATGACAAAGCTAAGCAGCAGGAAATAGCACAGCCTCAGACCGCTCCTGCAACTGCTGAGGTTACTCCAGTAGTAGCAGCTCCAGTACAGACCAACACCCCATCACCAGCTTCTGCTCCTGTACAGGGAAGTGCTCGTCAGGAAAGAGTATCTTTGGTGTCTGGTAGTGGCTTGCTGGATTATAGCGTAGTTTGCGGTAGTTTCGGCGTAAAGACCAATGCGGATAACCTGAAGAAATTCCTGGATGGCGAAGGCTACAATTCAATTGTTGTGTTCAATGCTGACAACAACATGTACAGGGTAATCGTATCGTCTTTTACAGACTATGCAACTGCACAGCAGGCGCGAGATGAATTCAAGGCTAAGTATGCTAATCGTGCCGATTTCCAGAATGCATGGTTGTTGTATCGTTTGAACTGATTTCTCCTTATTTATAATAAGGTGTAAATGTGGGGAATTTGATTCCTACTATAACTTGAAGCAATGAAGAGACTTTTTGTTGTCCGCGAGGGGGTTATTTTTAAGAAAAAACAATTATAAACTTAATTTTTTTTAAAAAAAACTTTGTGGATTGTAAAATAGTCTCTACATTTGCAGTGTATTTTGCGTATAAATACGTGTTTTAGTGTGTATTTTGGACATTCTGACATAACTAAAAGATTGAGAATCAGCGGCGAAGTTGCTATCGTGCTTATTGGTTTTTTGTTGATTTTCCCTTTGAAAGGGTGGTCACAATCTGGTGATGCAGCTGTTGAGGAATTAATCAAAATGGGTTTTGAGAATGTCAGTTGCACAGATACAGATAAAGAACGTGTATATAGTTTGCAAAATATGGCATACCGTCTCCAAGGAGTAGGTATAGCTAAAGCAGTGGATGTTATTCAGGCATTAGGTATGCCGAATGGCAGAGACTGCAGAATTGTTGTATTGGATAATAACGTACCCCAATACTCTGTTTATTATAAAAAAGGTGTTGAGGTAAATGATACAGTTGCTTTAGTGGGTAGTAGAGCTGGATGGGAAACCTCCTATGAATTGGGGGATTCTTGGAAGATTGCTAAGAAAACTAAAAAGCAGAATCGTTCTTTGTTCAAGGTTGATTTGGTAGTTTATCCGGAATTTTATTTCCAGAATATGTTGATGACTAAGATTTATTCATCTTCCTATAGTTTGGATCCTACAATTGAGGTGTCCCTCTGGGAAGGAATGAAGTTCACTGGTCAGGTTGTGATTCCATTACATCGTGGGGCGCGTTATGGAGAAATATATGGCAAGACACGCTTGGGATATTTGACAATTTCGCAGTCATTCCGTGTACAGAATCTATTTGTAACTGCATTTGCTGGAAATTTAGGGTCTTTTCATTGGGGACTTGGAACGAATATGAAATACGTATTTAAGGATCCGAGGTTCTCGATTGAAGGACATGCAATGTATGTAGGTGTTTCTACACTTGGTGGTTGGAAATGGGAACGAGGTGAATTGGATACATGGTTGTTTAAATTAGGTGGCTTGTATTATTGGCCAAAGTATAATACCCAGTTTGAATTGCGTGTTGAGAAGTATATCCGTCATGACACAGGTCTCTATTTTCAGTTTGCAAGGCATATGAGAAAAGCGTCCATTGGATTCTATGCGCGTAAAACTATAGATTACAATCATCGATATAGAATCGCTAATAGCGGTTATGATGGAGGTTTTTTCTTTACTCTAACATTGCCTCCATATGGGAAATATAAACGTACAAAGCATATACCAAGAATTATACCTGCTGAGACCTTTGGTATAACATATTATGCTGGTAATGAGAAATACTATGGAAAGACTGTTAATTTCAGTCCAAATAATAACGCAAGAACAAGAAATAGTAGTTTTAACCCAATATTTATAAAATCGGAATTGTTGAATTATTAAATTATTTAAAATGAAAATGAAAAGTAAACTGTTTGGTAATAGCGCTAAAATGGCGCTGGCCGCTTTAGTGACTTGTGCTTCTTTGACAAGCTGCTATGATTTGGATGGTGGTATAGCAACAATTATACCAGACCCAATTCCAGAGACTCCTTCTTACGTTTTGACGGGAAAGGTTACTGACGCAATGTCTTATCAGCCTATTTCTGGTGCTACTGTAACTTTTGATGGTGGTACTGCAACAACTGGAACTGATGGACGTTATGAAACTGCACAGCAGAGCACTCCTTTCAATAATGATGTTACCGTCTCAGCTGAAGGTTATAAAGTTTTTGTTAAAAACCCAGGTCAGGCTCCTGCTAAGTCAGGTATTGCTACTGCAATAATGGATGCTGAGTTAGTTACTACTGGACATGATGATCACGACCACGATCACGACCACGACCACGATGGTGGCAACGGTCATGGCGGTGGTGCAGGTGGTTCAGATGATGGCCAATAAGCCAAAGATTTGTTAGTTTAGCTATGGTTGATAATGGGATTACGACTGAAAATAATAGTTACAGCATTTTTATATGCGTTCTTTCATCAGCAACTTTCAGCTCAACTGACATATGGTACCACTGGTTTATTAAACATGCCTTCTGCTGAAATGCAGAAAGACAAGACTGTAATGATTGGTGGTAACTATTTAAACAAGGGGCTTACTCCCCCATGGTGGAACTATGGAACCCTTAATTATTTTGGTAGCTTTACGATCTTTCCTTGGTTAGAGATTACAGCAACATTTACATTAATTAATGGTGAGTCTCTAGGCTATAAAAACGAGAAAGGTTTTTTTAACCAAGATAGATATTTTGGGTTTAGAATACGGCCAATAAAAGAAGGGCAATTTTGGAAGTATATGCCAGCAATTGTATTGGGGACTTCTGATCCTTATACTGAGGCAGGTGATGAAAATATTGCTTCTTCAAAGGTGAATGGATATTTTAGCCGTTTTTATATAGCAGCGACTAAACACATCCAGATAGGAAATGAAGAGATAGGTTTACATATTGCTTATCTTTATAACACACGAAAAGACTATCCGTTGAACGGACCAGCATTCGGAGTTTCTTATCACCCTTCATTTCATCCTCAATTGGGTGTGATTGCCGAGTATGATTCTAAAGATTTTGCTATAGGTGCCACTTATTTGCTCTTGAACCATTTGCACATGCAGTTTGAGATGCAAAAATTAACAAGATTTTCCGGAGGACTTGCTTACAAGATTTACTTGAAGTAAGTTGAGTAAACGGAGACAATTTAAATGTAAATAATTAAAAATTTATAATCGATGAAAACTAAATTAATGCTTTTATCTTTGGCGTTGGCTAGCTTCGCAGTATGTGCATCAGCTCAGACAACCAGAGAAAAATACACTAGCAACGGCGCTGATAATATCTTTATTAGTGCAACTGGTGGTATTTCAACTGTTTATTCAGGAAAACATGAAGGTGAGTTCGGTAAGATCGCACCTCACATCACTGTATCTTTAGGTAAGTGGTTTACCCCTGTTCTTGGTTTACGTGGCCAGGTAGGTGTTTGGAGAGCTAACTTCGACACTCGTCATTCAGCTGGTAACTTAAATGCTAATGGTGAATATCTGGCTAATGAGCAGAAATTCCACAAGAACATCGGTATCGTTCGTTTGGATGGTCTGTACAATTTGACAAACGCTATCCTTGGTTATGACCCAGATCGTTTGTTTACATTATCTATCTTTGCAGGTCCTGGTTTGACTTTCTCTAAGTCTCATATTGGTGATTACAAGTCTGATAATAAGATGTCATATCAGAGAGTCATTGCTAATGGTGATACTAAGGAAAAAATTACTCCTCATATCAACGGTTCTGTTGGTTTGCTGGGTAAGTTCAATGTTTCTCCAGTTCTTGACATTGATCTTGAGGTTCGTGGTGAAATCGCTGACTCATATCTGGGTTACAAGTCAACTGCAAGTTCTGTAGGTGGCATTTATGCTGGCGCTGGTTTGACTTACACCTTCGGTGGCAAGAAGTTCGTTCCAGTTAACCAGAAGGTTGACACTTCAGCTTTGACAGACGAGATCAACCGTCTGCGCAAAGAATTGGCAGATTGCCTGAACAGACCTGCTGAGGTTCGCACTGTTACTGAGACTAAGACTGTTACTGAGACCAAGTTCAACAAGACTCCTATCTTCTTCAAGATTGGTAGCTCTAAGCTTGATAAGTATGCTAATGCAACTATCAAGTTGGTTGCTGAGGGCATCAAGGCCAGCGGTGGTACTTTCAAAGTACAGGCTTATGCTGACAAGGCTACTGGTAGCTCAAGCCTCAACCAGAAGTTAACCGACGCTCGTGCAAAGGCTGTTTACGATGCACTCGTTGCTGAGGGCGTTCCTTCAAGCCAGCTCGAGATCGTTTCTAACGGTGGTGTTGACAATATGTTCGGCGATCGTGAAACAACTCGCGTCGTAATCATGGGTGTTGAGTAATTAGAATCAACTCTATATGTGAAAAAGGGTGCTCAGTTTTGAGTACCCTTTTTTCATATTATAGACTTTTTTCACTTCTGTTCTCAAATAATATTCGTATTTTTGCAAAGTGTTAGCATATGGGAAGGATTTTGGCAATAGATTATGGAAGAAAGCGTACAGGCATTGCTGTTACGGATCAGTTGCAAATCATTGCAAATGGATTGACAACCGTACCTACAGCACAGCTGATGACTTTTCTTGCTGACTATATGGCTAAAGAAGCAGTAGAGAGGGTAGTCATTGGATTACCAAAGCAGATGAACAATGAGGCATCGGATAATATGGCGAACATCACACCTTTTGTCAATCGCTTCAAGAAATTGTTTCCTGCCATACCCATAGAGTATGTGGACGAACGATTTACTTCTGTATTGGCACATCGTGCTATGATTGATGGAGGACTGAAGAAGAAAGACAGGCAGAATAAGGCGTTGGTAGATGAGATAAGTGCTACTATTATCCTGCAGTCGTATATGGAGAATAAACATTAGAAAGATAAATAAGGCAGATATGATTTTACCAATTTATATTTATGGACAGCCAGTATTACGTAAGGTAGCGGAAGATATAGCTCCAGATTATCCTAATTTGAAGGAGTTGATAGCCAATATGCATGAAACGATGGACGCTGCAGAAGGTGTTGGCTTGGCAGCTCCTCAAATTGGTTTGCCTATTCGTGTGGTTGTTGTTAATTTAGATGTGCTGTCAGATGAATTCCCTGAGTTCAAAGGTTATCGTAAGGCATTCATTAATCCACATATCCTTGAAACCAGTGGCGAGTTGGAAGATATGGAAGAAGGTTGTTTGAGCCTGCCTGGCATTCACGAGAATGTGAAAAGAGCTGTCAAAATTCATGTGACATATCTTGACGAGGATTTGCAACCACATGATGAGATGGTGGAAGGCTATTTGGCAAGGGTGATGCAGCATGAGTTTGATCATTTGGATGGCAAGATGTTTATTGATCACATCTCTACACTTCGTAAACAGATGATTAGAGGCAAGCTTAGTGCTATGTTAAAAGGTAAAGTCCGTTGTGCCTATCGTTATAAGGCAGTCAAGATTTAAAATAAAGAATGAACATACGCAAACTACTATTACTACTATTTTTTGTGCCCAATTTTCTGATGGCTCAGATTAATACAGACCGAGTGATGGCTATTGCTCGGAACGCATTATATTTTGAGGATTATGTCTTATCTATTCAATACTTCAATCAAATTATCAGCGCTAAGCCTTTTCTCTACGAGCCTTATTTTTATAGGGGTATGGCGAAATTCTATCTCGATGATTATGTAGGTGCAGAAAGGGATTGTAATTTGGCAATAGAAAGGAATCCCTTTGTTGTGGGTGCTTATCAGATTAGGGGCTTAGCACGTATTCGTCAGCAGAACTATACAGATGCCATACAAGACTATACAGCAGCTTTGCGCCTTGATCCCGAGAATGTGGTGCTATGGCACAACCTTTCTCTTTGCCACATGCAGCAGAAAGAATATGACTTGGCCAAAGAAGACTTAAACCGTTTATTGGAAGTGGCACCTCGATACGCTACAGCATATCTAATGAGGGGTGAGGTGCTGCTGAACGAAAAAGATACTGTTCAAGCACTGATAGATTATGATAAAGCAATAGAATTGGAAAAATTTGAGCCAGGAGGCTGGAGTGCCAGAGCTATTGTTAAACTTAAGCAAGGGAAATATCATGAAGCGGAGGAAGATTTTGATCAGGCCATCCGTTTAAGCGTCAAAAATGCTGGTAACTATATTAACAGAGCCTTGGCGCGTTTTCATCAGAACAACTTACGTGGTGCCATGAGTGACTACGACCTTGCATTGGATATTGATCCAGGCAATTTCATGGGACATTATAATCGTGGTTTGTTGCGTGCGCAAGTGGGTGATGATAATAGGGCTATTGAAGATTTCGACTTTGTGCTGAATATCGACCCTGATGATATGATGGCTACATATAACCGTGGTTTGTTGCGTTCTCAGACAGGTGATTATAGAGGTGCTATCATGGACTTTTCCAAAGTACTTTCTATTTACCCTGAGTTTACAGCTGGTTATTACCAGCGTGCAGAGGCTCGTAGGAAAATTGGTGATACTAGAGGCGCCCAGCAAGACGAGTTCGCTATCATGCGGGCACAGATTGACAGACTGAATAACCCATCTGTCAACAAACCTGCTCAAGGTAATGACGCAAATGATGAAGTTGAGCAAGAAGATGCTGCCAGCACTACGCGAAAACGCAGTGACAAGAATGTGGAGAATTATCATAAGCTAGTCATCGCTGATGATACTGAGACGAACCGTAGTTATGCTAATGATAGCAGGGGTAAGGTGCAGGATCGAAATGTAACGATAAAGCCTGAGGGTATGTTTGTGTTTACCTTCTATGAAAGGACTGCTGATTTGAAGAGAACAATGCATTATTATCGTTATGTGGATGAACTTAATCATAGCAAGACTTTCTACCGTGACTTGTTGATTACTAATAATGAGGCACCTTTAGATGCTAACCAGGTGAATTTACATTTTTCTCTCATCGATCAGCACAGTGCAGATATTGTGACCAATGAGAGTGATCCGATGAAACGGTTTATGCGAGGAATGGATTTCTATTTGGTGCAAGATTTTTCGAATGCCATTAGCGATTATACGCAGTGTATTTTGATAGATGATTCATTCTTTCCTGCCTATTTTATGCGAGCCATCGTTAGATTTAAGCAGTTTGAGTATCAAACAGCAGAAAACCAAGCCCAGCAAACTACTATACCTCTGACGGGACAATTGAAGGTGGATAAAGTGGAGACCATGGACTATACCTTGGTGCGTCGTGATCTTGACAAGGTGATAGAGTTGGCTCCAGACTTCGTATATGGTTATTACAACCGCGCTTGTTTGCTTACACAGATGAAGGAATATCGTTCTGCCATCGCGGACTATGATAAAGCCATTGAGATGAAACCTGATTTTGCGGAAGCATACTATAATCGTGGACTTACCAACATTTTCTTAGGGAATAACCGACAGGGTATTGCTGACTTAAGTAAGGCAGGAGAATTGGGTATTGCCTCTGCTTACAATGTCATCAAACGTTTTACTGAGTAGTTTCTAGCTATTTTTATGCTTAGTGTTCATCATTTTGTTCATGAATGGTTCTTCTTCCAATAGAAATCACTACCAATAGATAAAATACTACATCTCGGCATAAAAAAAAACAAGTTCTTTTTGTTCTACTCTCGATTTTTCGTAATTTTGCATCTCAATTGTTTGAATTATAAGGAAACAGAAATATGATAAAGATTACATTTCCCGATGGCTCTGTACGTGAGTACGAAAGTGGAGTTACCGGTTTGCAGATTGCAGAGAGCATCAGCTCTCGATTGGCACAGGATGTTTTGTCTTGTGGTGTCAATGGTGAGACCTACGATTTGAACCGTCCTATCAACGAGGATGCCAAGGTTGTGCTTTACAAGTGGGATGATGAAGAGGGTAAGCATACTTTCTGGCATACCAGTGCACACTTGTTGGCAGAGGCGTTGCAGGAGCTATATCCTGGCATACAGTTTGGTTTCGGTCCTGCTATTGAAAACGGTTTCTTCTATGATGTCATGCCAAAAGAAGGTGTGGTCATTAAAGAAGGTGACCTGCCTGCTATCGAAAAGAAAATGCAGGAACTGGCTGCGAAGAAAGAAGAGCTGGTCCGCCGTGAGGTGTCTAAGGCTGATGCTTTGAAGTTGTTCAATGCCGATGGTCAGTTGTATAAGTGTGAGCACATAGATCAAGACCTCGAAGATGGTACGATTTCTACCTATACTCAAGGCGCATTTACCGATTTGTGCCGCGGTCCTCACTTGATGAATACAGGCGCTATCAAAGCCATCAAGTTGACCAGCGTTTCTGCTGCATTCTGGCGTGGTGATGCCAATCGTGAGCAAATGACTCGTATCTACGGTATCTCTTTCCCAAAGAAGAAACTTTTGGATGAGTATTTAGTAATGCTTGAGGAAGCCAAGAAACGCGACCATCGTAAGATTGGCAAGGAGATGGATTTGTTTATGTTCTCTGAAACTGTTGGCAAGGGCTTGCCAATGTGGTTGCCTAAGGGTGCTGCTTTACGTTTGCGTCTGCAAGAGTTCTTGCGCCGTATTCAGGCTCGTTATGACTATCAGGAGGTGATAACTCCACCAATCGGCAATAAGTTGCTGTACATTACTTCTGGTCATTATGCACATTATGGTAAGGATTCCTTCCAGCCTATTCATACACCAGAAGAGGGTGAGGAGTACTTCTTGAAACCCATGAACTGTCCTCATCACTGTATGATGTATAAGAACAGTCCTCGATCTTACAAAGATCTGCCTTTGCGTATTGCAGAGTTTGGCACTGTATGTCGTTATGAGCAGAGTGGTGAGCTGCACGGACTTACT